>JAWODX010000526.1:0-4570 GCA_046483085.1 Planctomycetota bacterium | reverse complement strand
CACTGAGCTAAGGGCCCAACGCATTTATGAATAAAGCACTTACAATCCAGACCAGGGGACTAGATCACAACCCGGAGAGCGGCGCCCCCCGCGGAGACCAAGGGGCATTACCTATCGCTGCGCTAACGTTCCTGGGATACGCTTGGCGTCTTAGCACACCGCCTGCAATACATCAATGCAAAAACCGGGGTTCCTCAGCCGCCTGCCAGGGTGTTTCGGACCGACTCGAGCAGCCTGTCCGGCTCAACCGGCTTCTCCAGGAACACATCGACCGGCAACCAGGCCTCGTCAGGCCATAAGTTGTACGGAGGCACGCGGTTGATGCCGGAAGCCACAATGATCGGGATATGTGTTGTGGCTTCCTCTTCGCGCAGATGCTGCGCCACGTACATCCCGTCACCTATGGTGCGCATCATGATGTCGAGGACGACGAGATCAGGAGGATCGGTCTTGACCTTTTCCAGACACTGCGCGCCGTCGTAGGCGGCATCGACCTCATAACCGCCCTTCTCGAGCACGGTCCGTAACGTCTCGACGAGATCTCTGTCATCGTCCACCAGAAGGACCTTGGCTTTCGCGCTCATGGTCTCGCTCCTTTCAGATACGCCGTGATCCCGTCGGCCGCAGCGTGCCCATTGGCGATGGCGGTGACGACGTCCGGTCCCTGGACCATGTCACCGCCGACGAACAGCCAGGGGACGCTGCTCTGGTAACCATCGTTGACCCGAATGCGACGGCCCTGGTACTCGAGGCGGTCGGCGACATCCTCGGGGATGTAGGACGTATCCATCCCTTGGCCGATGGCCTCAACGACCATGTCGCCCTCGATGAACCGGACGTCCTCGCGATCGAAGGTCGGGCTGAACTTCCCGGCCTCGTCGAAGACCGACAGGCAGGCCACCGTGTGCAGGCCGATGATCCGGCCGTCCTGTATGTCGATCCGGTCGGGCCCCCTGGCGGGGATGATCGTAATGCCCTCCTCGCGAGCCTCGTCGATCTCGTCGCGGCTGGCCGGCATGATACCCTCCGACTCCAGGCAGGTGAGGGTCACCTGGACCCGGCCGAATCGCTTCATCTGGAGGCGGGCCAGGCTCCGGGCACAGTCCATGGCCACGTCGCCCCCGCCGATGACGATGACTTGTTCGCCGGCGAAAATGTCGCGGCCTTCGGTGATGTCCCGGAGCAGTGGCAGGGCCTGGACCACGTGCTCGTGGTCCGTGCCCTGGACCCGGGTGCTTCGTCCCACGTGGAGACCGGTGGCGATGAAGACCGCGTCGAACTCCTCGTGCAGGGCCTGGAGGGTGATGTCTTCGCCGACGCGGGTGCCCGAGCGAATCTCGACGCCGAGCGACCGGATGTAATCGATGTCCTTGTCCAGGGCGGCGTAAGGGAGGCGATACTCGGGGATGCCGTACCGCAGGACGCCACCCGGCTGCGGCAGGGCCTCGAACACCGTGACCGGATACCCTTTGATCGCCAGGAAGTGGGCGGCAGAGAGGCCCGCCGGTCCCGCGCCGACGACGGCGACCGTTCCGTCGGCCGGCTCGATGTGCTCGGTCCCCAGGACCCGCCTGTACTCCTCCGGGGCGACCTGGTCGGCAGCAAAGCGTTTGAGCCAACGGATAGCCACCGGCTCGCCGCGCTCGCCGAGGCCGCACGTCTCCTCGCACCTGTGGGTGCAGACCCGGCCGCAGACGCTGGGCAGGGGATTCGTCCGGTAGATGACCCGCAGGGCTTCCTCGTAATCGCCGCGCCAGATGGCCAGCACGTACTCCTGGATGTCCATCCCCGCGGGGCAGGCGGCCTCGCACAGGCTGCACTCCAGGCACCGCGACGCTTCCCGGCGGGCCTCGGCCTCGGTGAATCCCTGGACGATTTCGGCAAAGCCCGTCTGTCGCTGCTCCGGAGGCAGGGCCGGCATGGGGGTCCGCTCGAACTCCACGAGCGAGTACGCCCTGTCCGGGCCGAAGCCCACGTTGTCCGCTTTCCGGTGGCTCAGGCTGGCCTTGAGGATGGAGTAGTCGCTGCCGGTGAGGAAGGCCTCCGGATCGGAACGCTCGTCCTTGGCAAGGTACAGGAAACTGTCCGTGGTCTTGTCGATGTGATAGTAGTCCCTGGAGAGGCTCAAACTGCCGGGCGGGCAAATGTCCACGCACAAGCCGCAGAAACAGCATCGGCCGTAGTCGATTTGCGGCCGTTCGCCCGTGTCACCGGGCTCGGCCTCGATCTCGGGTACCGGGGCCATGGTGATGGCCTGGTTCGGGCAGATGTCGGCGCAGTTCCCGCACCCGGTGCAGGCCTCCCAGTCGTTCAGGTGCAAGCCGCGGTATCGGGGGGCGGGCTCCTTCGGCTCGAACGGGAAGCGGAGGGTGTGGGGCTTGCGAAACAGGAACTTCACCGCCGCGAAGGGCGCAAACAGGCTTTTCTTCTCGCTGATCATGGCCGGCTCACCTGTCTATCTCCGGTGCCGCAACGTTCAGGCTCAGCATGATATGGCCCACGTCCGACAGGCTGGCGCCCCGGAGCAGCCCCTCCAGCACGAGGATGCCCACGGGGTAGGAGGGCGAGCGGAAATGAACCCGGTACGGCTTGTCCGAGCCATTGCTGACCATGTAAAAGCCGGCCTCGCCGCGGGCCGATTCGATCTTGACGTACGTTTCGCCGGGCGGAACCTCCCATTTGAACGGGTTGGGCGTCTTCGTCCACGCCGGCCCGGCGGGGATGCCCTCCAGGGCCTGCCGGATGATGGATAGAGATTGCTCGACTTCCAGGCGAATCACCACGGCGCGGGAATACGAATCGCCGTCCGGCATCGTTGGCACCTCGAAGTCGAGCGCGCCGTAGGCGGCGTAGGGCTCGTCCTTGCGTGTGTCCGCGGCGACCCCCGTGGCCCGCAGGTTCGTGCCGGTGACGCCCATGGCCAGGGCTTCGTCTCGTCCGAGCACGGCCACGCCCTTCGTCCGGTCGGCGAAGATCCGGTTGTTGAAGAACAGGCTGTCGTACTCGGGAAGCATGGACTCCAGGTGGTCGAGGACGGGGAAGGCCTTGTCGGCGAAGCCGGGAGGCAGGTCCCGCCGGACCCCGCCCGGCCAGATGTACGTGTGATAGACCCGGCCGCCCGTCAGCATCTCGAAGAGGTCCAGCACGTAGTCGCGGTCGCCCATGGTCCACTGGCCGAGCGTGTCGAAGCCGAGCATGTTGCCGTAGGCCCACATCCACATCAGGTGGGAGGAGATGCGACTGAGTTCAAGGACGATGGTCCGGATGTAGTGGGCCCGCTCGGGAACCTGGAGCCCGGCCAGATCCTCGACGGCCATGGCGTACAGGGCCTCGTTCGGGTCGGGGTCCATCACGTTGAGCCGGCACACGAGGGGGAAGTTCTGCATGTACGTCCGGTATTCCATGAGTTTCTCGAACCCGCGATGGAGATACCCCGGGTTGGCGCGGGCGCGGACGACGGTGTCGCCCTCGACGGTCAGGACGATGCCGAAGTTGCCCACCATCCCCATGTGCTGGGGACCGAAGTACATCTCCAGTTCCCGCGTGGCGGGGGCGGCGGTGGCTGGGGCTTGCGGCTGGCTCATCCGGCTCGTTCCTCAACACCGAAGGTGTCTTTGGCATACTGGCGCAGGTCGAACTCCTTTCGCATCGGCGGCGGGCCCTGCCAATGGTCCAGCAGCAGCGGCACCTGGCGCGGATTGCCGTCGAACGCGATGCCGAACATCTCATGCAGTTCCCGCTCGTACGTCTGGGCGTGGCGAAAGAGCGGAATGGCGGACAGGAACCGGGGCGAGTTTCGGCCGATGCGCGTCTTCGCCATCACGTGGACCTTCTTCTCCTGCGACCACAGGTGATAGACCAGCTCCAGTTCACCTTCATCGATCCAGTCCACGCAGGAGATAAGCGACAGGTGCTCGAACCCATCCGCCTTAAGAAGGTGCAGCAGCGACAGCAGACCGTCCCGCGGGACCGTCGCGATCAACCGGCCCGGCTTCGGGACGGTGACGCCGCACTGGGGCATCCGGTCGGCGATTCTCTGTTTCAGGTCTTCTTCGTTCACGTCGGCATCCGCAACGTGGCCGGCGCGGGCGCCGTCTCCGTGCCCGCCCCGCCCGCGAACTTGGGCAGGTGCGGGAGGACGCCCCGCTGGTTCTCGTAATAGTACTCGTAGTTGTCCTTGTATTTCTTATACCCTTCGGCGAGACCCTTATCAATCAGGGTCCAGAGGTGGGTGACGGCGATGAAGATGGCCTCCGGCCGGGGCATGCAGCCCGAAATCCAGCCGTCCACCGGCACGTACTTCTCGAGATGCTTGATGGTGTTGTACGAATCCCAGTACATGCCCCCGTTGACGGGGCACGAGCCGAACCCCACCACGTACTTCGGGTCGAGCATCTGGTCGTAGGTGCGGATGATGGCGCCCAGGGTCTTGAGCGAGACGTAGCCGGTGATGAGGAACAGGTTCCCCTGCCTGGGGGTGGCTATCGGGATGACGCCGAAACGCTCCGCGTCCCACCGCGAGGTAATGACCGGCGGAATTTCGATGATCCCGCACCCCGTGCAGAAGTAA
>JAWODX010000457.1:0-4546 GCA_046483085.1 Planctomycetota bacterium | reverse complement strand
TCCGATCATCCGGCGCGCCTTCTTGCGGCCGAACCCCTCGTCGGTCTGCTTGGTGTGGACGCGGTACGTGGCGAACAACACCTCGTCCGACCACTCGCAGACCATCGCACACGCGTGCTTGTGCAGCCGCGGCGTGTAGCGGTCGTAGGTCTCGGTCTCGGGGTTCTCGAAGCGGTCGATCTTCGAGTGGGCGATGAGGGCGACGGTCATCCCGCGGTCGTTCCGCAGCGCGTCCAGGCCGTCGAGGACCTCGCGCCAGTGGGTGAGGGCGAAGGTGTAGCCCTTCGCGTACCCGATGTCCTCGATGTTCTCGACGCCCTTCCGCTTGCAGACCTCGGCCCAGATCAACTGCTCGAGCCAGTCGAGGGTGTCGACGACGACGGTGCGGTAGGGATGCTTTTCGGAGTAGAGCTCCGAGAGCGCGGCGATCACGTCGTCGAACGTCGCCGGCATCGGGAACCGGTCGCAGTCGACCTGTCCGAGCCCGTCCTCGGTCTGGATGAAGATGGGGTTCGGGGCCTGGGCGCCCCAGGTCGATTTTCCGATGCCCTGCGTGCCGTAGAGCATCACGCGCCTCGGCTCCGTCGTCTTGCCGCTCTGGACTTGTTCCAACAGCTTTGCCATCTGCGTCACCTCCTCTCCTACAGGTAGTCGAATGTCCGGACCGACTCGTAGCCGGTCGGCCACGTGCCGGTCTCCTCGCAGCGCTTCAGGCGCTCGATGGCCTGCTCGTTCTCCTTCTGGGCGTGTTTCAGCAGGTCCGGCGCCAGCCGCCAGGCGCCGCAGCGGTTCGGTTCCTGCTTCTCGACGGCGATGATGTGGACCGGGATCTCGGCGAGGTTGCCGGTCACCTGCCCGAGCACGGCGCGGTAGAACGCCATCTGGTGGATGTAGCCGTAGTTCCGGGCGCTCATCTCGAAGTAGGTGAGCGTGTCGCAGGTCTTGAGATCGGCGATGCCCCCGGTCGGGTTCAGCCAATCGATCCGGACCTGGCAGGGCACGTCGCGGTAGTCGGCACGGACGACGCCCTCGGCCACCCCGTCGGACAGGAGGGCACGGGCCTGCTCGTGCGACCAGACGGCCGCGTACAGCGCATCGATCAGGTCGGCCTGGCTGCCGGTGAGGACCGGCTTGCCCTGCTCCTCGGCCCACTCGGCGAAGGCCTTGGTGCGCGGGCCGTACGGCTCGCCGGTCCTGGGGTTGACCGGCCCGCCGACCGCGTAGCCGGCGTCGAACGCGTTCGGGCCCTCGAGGATAAGCGTGTGCGCGGCGCGGCCGAACAGGAACGCGGGCCGGTCCGGCTCCGGCGGGATGAGGCCGAGCTTGCGCTTGTGATACAGGTAGGGGTTGTCGCGGAACTCCTTGAGCTGGTGGCTGCTGAGATGCTCGGCCGCCTTCTCCAGGTACACCTCGAACGGCTCCTGGATGAGCACGTCCGTATCGGGGATGGCTTTCATTCGGGGTCTCCGAAACAGGTTCAAGAACTTCGGGAAGTACATTCGCGTGTCTCTCGTCGCCTCGGTGATCCACGCCTCATACTGTTACATCACCGGCGGAACGCCGAAGTGACGAAATAAGTCCGAGATAATTCCCGAGTCCCGCGTCCTCGAAGAGGCGTCGGAGCCGCTCAAGTGCCCCGTAGAGCGTCGTTCGAGGCATTCCAAGTTTTTTTGCGGCTTCGGCGAGTGTGGCGGATTCCATCACGCATTCGGCGACCTCGCGCAGGTCGTCGGGCAGCGTCTCGAGGACGAGCGCAACGTCCGTTTGCAGCTGCGCATCCTCCGCGCGTGTACGGCCGCGCCGGTCGACACGGATGTCGGTTTCGTCTCGGTCGATGGTCTCGGCCCACGTCGTGACGCAGCCGTCGGCGTCCTCCACCAGCTCATCGAGCGAGCAGGCTTTCCGCCGGTAGTCGCGCATCTCCTGCAGGTGATAACGGACGAGTTTGGCGACCTTGCCGTCGACGAGACGAGTGACGAACGTCCTGTATGAGGCCTTGGACGGGTCGAACTTCGGCAGACTCAGCAGCAGCTCGAGCCGAAGCTCCTGCTCGATGTCCTCCACGTCGCTGCTGGTGAATCCCGCCGTGCCGATGAGCTGTCGCGCCTTCACGCGAATGACTGACTCGGCGTACTCGTTGATCTCCCGGTGCTTCGAATTGGCATCCATCTTGGTCTCCTCTGGCCGAGGAGGCGCGTGTGGGTGCCAACCGAAGAAGCGGCCGCGAGCGAAGGGGTCGTGATCTCGCCTTGTCGGCGGTACCCACGACTGCCTCCGCTTCGCGGCCGGTTAGTCATCTGGTCCGGAATTGTCTGCTACGACGTGTCGGGCGCCTGGCCCGCTAGATGGCGGCGTCCCCCTCCACGGCCATGCGGAACGGCAGGCCGTGTTTGACCTCGAGCCAGAGGACGAACCCGTCTCCGAGCTGCTCGAACTCGGCGAACAGATCGACCACCTGGCTCTTGAGCGCGAAGTCCTCGGAGCCGGCCTTCGGGTGCGTGCCGTTCGCCCCGCCGAACTTCACCTCGCGGATCACCTTCGGGGATTCCCCGAGATCGGGCTCCCCGTCGCGCACCGGGAACGGACCGATGCGCCCGAACCGGATCTCCTGCATCAATCGGACCAGGCGTCTCCCCGCCGGGGGGAGCGACGCCACTGCCACTGCTTCGGCCATGCCGGGCCTCCTTTCTGCGCCGAACGGCGCATCGCTCCTCGGTCGGGGCCCGGCGGGGATGTGTTTCCGAGGAGCGACTGCCCGCCTGGGCGGGCGATTCTGTCAAAGGCGAAAGGTCCCGCCGGACCCTCCGCCCTGATAGAATTGGAGCGACAGATACCTGGGCAGAAAGGAGTTACGACTCGGAGTGTCTGCGTAGATGGGGACGTGGATCGGCGTCGGGGGAGAGGTCGCCCCGGTCCAGCTCGGAGTCATCCAGCTTGTGGATGTGCGCGAGCCGAAGGGCGAGGGTGGCGCTGGCGGGCGTCTCGACGTTGAGGGGCGGCAGGATATCGGGATTGATGTCCGCACGCTCGAGCTTCGAGCGCACGGCCGAGACCAGTGCACGGAGCTTCTTCAGGAGCGACTGCGCGGCGGGTGGGGTCGCGGCGGCTTCCAGCTCGGCGGGATAGATTTGCTGAAGAATGTCGTAAAGGGACATGGCTTTTGGATGGCGGAAGCACAACAGCCGCACGAGTTGAGCTTGGAGGGTCGGCTTGCCGTTGTGCAGTCCGAATCCGGCCTGGCCGTCGTACCGGCTCTGTGTCTTCGTGCTGATACAAAAGGCACTATCCGTTCTACGTGTCCAGCACTTGGCTACAGTATGTGTCTGTGGATCGGGCCATTGCTTGGCCGGCTTCGGGTGCCTCTTTCTGGCGGCGGGGGCGCCGGCTGTCGCCTCGCCGGGGATCACCGGCTGGATCGACGCGCTGTAGACGGGCATTGAGGCGGCGACCTGTGAGGTCGGGGCGGCGCCGGCCGCCTTCGATAGCAGCTCGCCCAGCGCGCCCGGCCGGCACACGACATCGGCCAGCCGGGTCCAGGCGAGCCAGGGTTCCGGCAGGAATCGGTGCTTACACGCGGCGGCATCCACGACGACACAACAGGCACGGTTCGCCGCGATCCAGTCGCGGGCCGTGTACTCGCGGTCGCAGTAGTCGACCACGACGAGCTTCGCCTCGCCCTGCGGCGTGTCGGCGCGCCAGACGCCATGAGACAGATGTTTCCAATCGGGCGAGACCTTGGCCACGAGGTCTTCCAGGAAGGCGACGACGCCCTCGGGCACGGCGCGCACCTGGACCGCCCCGTGGCGCCGCTTGCCGCGCGGGTATACGGTGCGACCGCAGTCCGGGCAGTAGAGACGGTCGCCGTCGTCGTGGTCGCGGTCGACCTCGATCCGCCCGCGGCACGAGCGGTTCCGGACGAACCGGTAATCGTAATCTCGCGATTCGGCGCAGCGCACGTAATCGAGGTAGGTGGGCTCGATCAAACCGAGGTTCCCGAGGTACGAGACGGCGTCTCGTACCCCGGGACCATCGGCATTATGTGTGCTGCCGTCCCGCAAGAGCGTCGCGACGAGGTCGACCGGGGGCGGCTCAGCGCTTTTCCGTCGAGAGGATCGCGATGTCATGCTCTCTCCTCATCAGTTGCTCGAACCGCCGTCGCTCGAACCCGTTCAGACGCTGGTCGGTGTAGCGGACGACAAAGTGATCGTCGCCGAACTCGTCCGGATCGAACTGGAGGCCGACGCGCTTGCGGCCGTACAGCACCTTGAGCGAGTCGACGTCGGGCAGCGATGCCAGGAACGGCCCAACCGTCTGTTCGAGGTGATCGAGCGATTCCGCGAAGCTCTGCCGGTTCGCGTTCGACAGGCGCATCTTCGACGCCCCGCGCAGGGGCGAGTTGGACACACACGTCTCCACGAGGCCGACACGGTTGTCAGCTGAACGCGCCGAGGCGATGAACGCGCGGATCGTATCGGCTGCCGTCTTGACCTCTTCGTTGACGAACCGGCAGTCGCAGCCGAAGTAGGCGCTCGCGATTCGGTCGGCG
>JAWODX010000401.1:0-3022 GCA_046483085.1 Planctomycetota bacterium | reverse complement strand
CTACGGATTGACCCCGCTGTCAAGGACTTTCCACGAGTTTCTCGAAAAGTCGAAAACTGGTGTGGAAAACCCTTGTCCGGCCAGGAGATCATTGCCGCATTATAGACAACCCGTTGACCGGGCGCAGCCCCGCGTCGCATGCAGGCGATTCCGGGGGTTGAAAAAGCGTCGGCACCGGCTATGCTGGGGCGCGGACAGATGGCGACTGGCCCATTATGGCAAGCGGCATTTGGAGGGCGGAGAAGATGATCGGTGGAACAGAAGAGGATGCGTGGCGTGTGTTGCTGAGTATGACGGCCCTGCTGGCCCTGCACGGCGGGCTCCTGCTCGGGCAGGTCGCTGCCGGGACGGCGGTCAAGGTCCCGGAGCTTGACAAGTCCAATACGTGGATGAAGCTGGAGGAGCAGAAGGACGCCCTCGTCTTCTACGATCCGGGCGCGAAGGCGTTCGTCCGGCCCGGCAAGCCGAAGCCGAAGCTCAAGCGGCTGCAACTCCAGTGGGCGTATGTGCCGCCGGCTGGGAAGCTCTATGCCTATGACGGAAGCCAGATGGCGGCCTACGACCCGAAGACCGGCGAGTGGGCGGCGGTCGAAATGGAGCCGCCCAAGGGCGGCGCCCGCTGGGCCTCGCTCTGCTATGACCCGGTCAACAACGAGCTGGTCCAGGTGAGCGGACACGGCGCCCCGTTCGGAACCTACCTGTTCGACCTCGAGAAGAAGAAGTGGCGGCGGCTGGACGCCGGCTCGAAGGAGTCCGAGGCGCTCGACGAGGCGGCAACCGCGCTCCGCTGGAAAGGGATCGAACTCCTCGGCCGCGCGGCCAACCGATTCACCGTTGCCGAGACCCGGGCGGAGGCCAAGGTGGACCTCGGGGCGCAGGCTGCGGCGTTGGCGAAGCGGGCAGAGGCACTCACGCTGGCCGCCCGGCGGGCGGGCCTGAAGGACAACGAAAAGGCAGCAGCCGCACATGCCGCCGGCCTGTTGGAGAAAGCCGCGGCGGGGTACCGGGCGGTCGCCGAGGAGCTTCGCGGCCAGATCGACCCGCCGCTGCTCGCGAGACTGCGGGCGCTGCGCGTCACGCTGGGCGAAATCCGCAACGCCCTCGCCCCCGAGCCCACGCCGCGCGGACTGACGCAGGCGGCATACGATCCCGTCCACAAGAAGATCGTGGTCTTCGGCGGCGACGCCCACGACCGCGTCCTCTCCGACACGTGGGTCTACGACTGTGAGACCCGGACCTGGGAGCAGCGGTTCCCGGAGGTCGCGCCGCCACCCCGAGCCGGGCACTTGCTCCGCTGGCTGCCGGAGGCGAAGACCATCGTCCTGGCCGGCGGCTACAGCCGCCAGCACCTGAAACCGGACCTGTGGGCGTACGATGTCGACGATAACCGCTGGCAACTGCTCGCCACGTTCGACACCCAGAAGGCCCCGCGGGGCTCCCGCATGGGGTATCCGCTGATCGGCGACGCCGGGCCCGGCGACGTACTGGTCACCAGCGGCTACCGGGACAAACACCTCTGGGCCTGCCGCGTCGACGCGTCCGCGAAGAGCCCTGATCAGGCGAAGCTCGGCGTCGCCCCGGGCACGTTCACGTTCCACCGGTACGACCCGGCCTCGTGGGAGCGCGTCGCCGACCCGGACCCCGACCGGATGAAGACGTTCCTCGCCGAGCTGCCGACCAACCAGTGGACGGCGATCCCCTTCGCCCGATATGCGCCGGGCGCCCGCAACCGCTGGGGGACGACGGCGTACGATCGCGACCGACACCAGTTCCTCTTCTGGGGCGGCGGCCACGCCACCAGCATGGAGAACGACGTCGCCCACTTCTCGATCCGCGGCGGCTGCTGGACGATCAGCTACCCGCCCGACGAGCCGCTCAACCGCGGCTCGTACATGAGCTGGTCCGGGGTCAGCTTCCAGCGGCGGCCCGCCATGCCCAACTGGCACGCCTACCAGGCCTACGAGTACGATCCGTCGGACCGGATGTTCTACCTGAACTACGCCTACGACGTGGTTGCCCGCGAGTGGGAGCCGGCCGCGTACGAGGGTCTGCGGCACGGCGGGTTCGCCCGCTCGATGATGGACTGGACGCCGCACGGGATCACGTGTTACTCCCGGGGTCGGCGCGGCGGGCCCACCGGGCTCTACATCTTCGACGCCGAGGCACACAAGTTCAAAAAGCTGCCGTGGGACGGTCCGCACCTGCGCAAGGTCTTCTGCGACAGCACGGCGTCGTGCTATGACTCGACCCGCGACTGCCTGTGGCTATCCGACCACGGGATCATCCGCTACGACTTCAAGACGGGCAAGGCGACGCGGGTCGAGGTGGACCCGCCGAAGTTCATGAACGTCTACGGCCAGTGCGCCCTGCTCCGCGAGGCCGTGCACATCCCCGGCGACGACCTGATCCTCATCTGGCGGCTCTGGAAGGACCGCAAGCGCCAGATCGCCTGGGAGCCGAAGACGCGGAAGTACTACTGGATCGACCTGCCGTGGATGGTCGACGGCGAGGAGATCGAGCCGCGCAAGATGAGCTGGCACGCGGGCATGGCGTACGATCCCGAGTACAAGCTCATCTTCCTCAACGACTCACGCAACCGCCGGGTCTGGGCGCTCCGGTTCGACCGCCAGACCGCGAAACTGACCGAGCTGAAGCCCGAGCCGGCGAAGAAGGAGAAGTAATGGGCCGTCCGACCGCACTCCTGCCGGGAGGGATCCTCATGGCAACACCGGCCGAGGCCGGCGAATTCGACGAACCGAACCGCGTGCTTCAGAAGGGTGTGCTGACTGACTATGTGCGACACAAAACAGGTTGCATTTCGGACCTCGTGACGCGCGCATCCTCGCCGCGTGTCATGGGGTATCTCGCCCTCGTGCTGCATCGGGGCGGTCGACGCGGCCAGGATGGCCGCGAGACCGCGGGCAAGATGCAGCACGAGGGCGAGATACCCCATGACACGCGGCGAGGATGCGCGCGTCACGAGGTCCGAAATGCAACCTGTTTTGTGTCGCACATAGTATAT
>JAWODX010000529.1:0-5117 GCA_046483085.1 Planctomycetota bacterium | reverse complement strand
GCGGCGCGTCGCAAGGTTCAGAAGGTTCGGGCGCCGCCGCCCGCGCCGGCGAGGACGGGGCCGGCCGCGGCGCTCGCGCCGACCATGTCCCAGTCCGAGATCACGTCGTTGGTCGCTTTCGTCACGAGACGGAACCGCTCTTCGCTGCGCAGCATCGCCGCCTCGGTGCGTTTGCGTTCTGTGATGTCGCGTTCGATGGAGACCCAGTGCGTCAACCGGCCAGCCGTGTCAGCGATCGGCAGGATGTCGAGCTCCAGCCAGAATTCCTCGCCGGCCTTGGTGTAGTTTGAGGGGAGCGCCGACTCGTCCTCGTCCGAGTCGCCGGATGTTTTCGAGGAAGAGGCTCCGCTGCCTGCTCCCGGTGCCTCCGCGCCGGCGGCCTCCTGCTCGGTGATCAACGAGCCGAGCCGGCCGGGCGGAATGGGCGCCCCGCGGATCTCACGAACGATGAGCTCGCGCATCTCCTTGCTTCCGCCCTTGTGGACCGCGGCGAGCAGGTCGAGCACGGCGGGGGGCACGGTCTCGCCCGGCTCGATCATGTCGCCGATGGCCATGATGCAGGCCCGCCGCTCGTTCAGCGCCTTCCCCTGTTCCAGGTAGACGCTGATCAGGCGCGGGATCACCGATTTCGCCCCGGCCTTGCCCAGGGTGCGGATTGCGGCGATGCGGACCGCCGGCTGCTTGCTGCCCAGGGCGGCCTCGAGCGCCTCGGTGATCCGGTCCAGGTGCGGCGAGAACGGCGACCCGGCCTTCGGGATCGCCATCAGGGCGTCGGCGGCGGTGGCGGCATACTGCAGCGACGACTTCTCCGCCTTGCCCGGGGCCCCTGGGATCGCCCTGGCGAGTGCGGACCGGATCTCCTCCGGCTTGTCGAAGAGCGAGACGACGCCCGCGACGGCGTTGCCGTATTTCTGTTCGGCGACGGCCGTCTCCCTGCCGGTGGTGAAGATGACGACCGGGACGCCCGTCAGCGCCGGGATCTCCTTGATTCGCCCATACACCTTGTTCATCGCCGCGTCGATGACGAAGACATCTTTGGGCGGGAGGCTGCGTGCCGCGGTCAGCGCGTCCGTGACGGTGGCCGCGGAGAAGCTGGTGTGGCCGGCCTCTCGGCTGATCTTCCGCAGGGTGTTGGCGGCCTGGTCGTCGGCCGTGATGATCAGCACGGTCGAGCGGCCCTTTTCGGTGATGGCCTGGCCGAGGATCTCGACGACGGCCTGACTGGCGGCAAACTGCCGCGTCGGCTTGATCTGCACCAGGGCGGCGGCCGCGCCGTACCGCACCGACTTGTCGGGCTCGCGAAGCGCCCGGATGAGCGGGTTCGACTCCGCGCGGGTCACCGCGCGTTCCTTCTCCGCCTTGGCCCGTTCCTCCGCCGCGCGGCGCTGCTGAGTGGCGAGTTGCTTCCTCGCTGCCTCGACCAGGTTCCGGAGCGTTGCCCGCTCGCCCGGCGATCTCGCCGCAGCCGACCTGGCCCCCGCCTTCTTCCTGGCGAACTCCTCGGTCTTCTCCTTCTCGGTCTCGAGCCGGCTGGCGAACAGCCGCCAGGCGTCGACGAGCGCACCGGTCGCGCGGCCCCCCGACCTCTCACCGGCCCCGGCCTCGGTTTCCTTCTCGACCCGCCGGGTCGCGGTGCCTGCCGCGCCGGGTTTCTCGAGCTCGGGCGTCTTGTAGACCGCGGGCCGAAGGGACTCGTACAGAGCGCGGAGCTCGGAGTACTGGTTGAGCTCGGGCCGTGCCACGGTGGCGAGGTCCTCGATGATGCCGGCGGCGAGCCCCGGCCGGTCGTCGTGGAGCTGGAGGCCGAGCGCTCGATAGAAATGCTTCTCGCCGGCGGAGCGGAGGGAGAGCAGGACGTTCTTCGCCGTGGCCTGGCGGGCGCGGAGCTGCCGCACCATCTGTTCGGTGAGCTTCTGGCCGGCGGCGTCGCCCAGCTCGAGCCGCCGATCGATCCGGAGGACCTCCTGCCGGTACGTGCTGATCAGCAGAGGGAGGACCGGCTCGTAGTCGGGCTTCGTCAGCAACGCATCGGTCGCCACCTGGCGGGCCATGCTCACGTTGTACAGGAACCCGGGCACCACCTGCATGGCCAGTCTCTGGTTCTCGCGCGACCACGACCAGACGGCGTGTCCGTGCGAGGCGGGCCGTCGGATCGACGGGTGGTCGTAGTAGTAGAGGCGGGCGTAGTGGACCATCGCCTCGTGCGCCGGAACGTCGGGGATGGTCACGTACTTGCTCGTCTTCGCCAGCGCCTCCTGGGCGACGGCGCGGACCTGGGGGTCGGGGTCGCTCTGCGCCGTGCGGAGCAGGTAGGGCACCGCCCGCGGGTCACCGATCTCACCGAGGGCAAACGCGATGTCCTGGCGCAGGCTGACCGAACGGGTCCGAAGGGCCGTGCACAGCGGGATGACCGCCTCCTCGCCGATTCGCATCAAGGCGATGGTGCACCGTACCCGGTACTTCTTGTAGTCGGGATCGCTCGTGGCGAGCAACTTGCCCACGAGCAGAGGGACGGCGTGCCGCCCGGCGCTGACCAGGCGGGCGTAGGCCTTGTGGCGGACCTCGAACCCGCCGAGCAGGTCCTCGATGGCACCCTTGATCTGCCCGGTGTCGGTGAGCCGCTGCCGTTCGGCCTCGGCCGCGAGCTGGAGCAGGCCGAGCATCTTCTTCCGCAGCGGCTCCGGGCCCTTGGCGAGCGCCTGGATGATGACCTCGGTCTCGGTCAGATTGCGCAGTTCGAGCGCGTCGGTCGAGCTCGGGTTGAGCGCCAGCACGTCATCGAGCCGCTCGGTCGCCTCCTCGTAGTCCCCGGCCTTGATCGCCTGAACCGCTTCCTGGTACCTGGCCTTCTGGGGGCCGGGCGCCTCCCGGGCGCGGGCGGCCGTGGCGGCCCCGACAACGGCGGCCAGTGTCAAAACCAATACGCTGCGGCGGAACAATGTTGTCACCGGTTTCCCTCCTGTCAGATGATCTCGTTGACAATCAGGTCCTCATACGACTCACGCTCTCGGACGACCCGTGGTGAGCCGCTACACATCATAACCTCACACGCCCTCGGGCGCGAGTTATAATTCGAGCTCATGCTGAAACTGTAGGCGCCGGCCGAGAAGACGGCCAGCAGGTCGCCGGCCGAAACGGGCGGCAGCGCCCGGTCGCAGGCGAACACGTCGCCCGTCTCACAGACCGGGCCCACGACGTCGACCCGCACGCGACCGTCCCCCTCGGCCCTCCGCGCCGGTTCCTCCTCCTCCGGGGCCGGCTCGTCGGCGACCGCCGGCCAGATCCGGTGGTACGCGCCGTACAGGGCCGGCCGGATCAGGTCGTTCATGCCGGCGTCGCAGATCAGGAATGTCTTCCCACCCTGCTCTTTTACATACTGCACGCGGGTGAGCAGGATGGCACTATTCCCGACGAGAAAGCGACCGGGTTCGAGGATCGCCCGGCAGCCGGTCTGTTTCACCCGGGGAACGATGGCGTTTGCATAGTCGGACGGCGCCGCCGTCTCGCCGCCCCGGTAGTCGATGCCGAATCCGCCGCCCACGTCCAGCCACTCGATGTCCGCGTTCGCGTCGCGGCACGTCTCGAAGAACGTGGCGAGCCGGTCGAGCGCCGAGCCGTAGGGTTCCGGCGATTCGATCTGGGAGCCGATGTGGACGTGCAGGCCGACCAGCCGGACGTTCCGGAGCCCGGCCAAGACCTCGAGGAAGCGGGGGGCCGCGGCCAGGTCGACCCCGAATTTCGTCTCGCGGGTCCCGGTCGTCATGTGCTCGTGCGTGTGGGGGTCGACGTCGGGGTTCAGCCGGAGCGAGACCGGAGCGGTCTTGCCCTTCTCGCCGGCGACCCGGTCGATCCGGCGCAATTCCGGTTCCGACTCGGTGTTGAACAGGAGGATGCCGGCGTCGAGCGCGTCCTCGATCTCGGCCCGGCTCTTGCCCACGCCGGCGAAGACGACCTTCCTCGGGTCCCCGGCGATCTTTCGCACACGGAAGAGCTCGCCGCCCGACACGATGTCGAACCCGCAGCCCTCGTCGCGGAAGACCTCGCAGACGGCGAGGTTGTAGTTCGCCTTGATGGCGTAGCAGATGAGCGGGTCGATCTCGCTGAACGCGTCGCGGAGCTGGCGGACCTGATTGCGGAAACCGGCCTCACTGTAGACGTAGAGCGGCGTCCCGAATCGGTCGGCCAGGTCGGGCGCCGGCGCCCCGTCACAGACGAGCGTTCCGCCCCGATATTCGAACGGCTCCATCCTATCTCCACTCGATGCGAAACGTCTCACCGCCGCCCAGCACGATCTCGTGCGAGCTCTCCTGCACGTCGGTCAGGACGAGCCGATCGATCCGCCGGCCGTCGACGAACGTCCCGTTCGAACTCAGGTCCTCCAGCTCGATGCTGTTCGGATCGTGGTAGGTGAGTTTCAGGTGCTTCCTGGAGACCGTGTTCGCCGCCTCGCCCGGCGCCTCTCCCTCGCCCTCCGCCTCCAGCCAGCGCGGACACTTGCGGAGCGAGATGTCGCAGGAGCGGCTGCGGCCGATCACCATGGAATGCCCGTACTTCAGCGCGAACACTTCGCCCTCCGCCACACCTTTCGTGCCCACCAGGGTCGGCCCTTCGGCGGTCATTGGTCTCTCCTCTGCCTCTTCTGCCCCACGCTCCCGCACGCGCGGTCCCGGCTTTGCAGGCGTGCATAGTAGTCCATGCCATATCCCAATTCAAGTGAATTGTTGCCCGAAACCTTCCCCGAGCATTCGCCGGGCCCGGCGGGCCGTTTCAAAGTTGCGCGCCGGGTCGCGCGGCGGCTAGACTGGTTGTGGCTCGCGGTCATGGTTTGCGTGGTCGTCTATGAATTCGGATGACAGATTTCCGGGTGATTCGCGCACCTCCGGGACGCCGGGCCGGCGGGGGTGGCTCTTCGGCGGCGCGGCCGTCTTGTGCGTGCTGGTCTGCTTCGGCCGGGTCTGCGGGTACGAGTTCGTCCACTATGACGACTCGATCCACGTGTACGCCAATCCGCGGCTGGAGCGGTCGGGCGTGGAGGCGGCGTGGCGGTTCTGGAAGGCGCCGTACAAGGGCCTGTACGTTCCGGTGACGTATTCGGCCTGGACGGCGGTGGCGGCGGC
>JAWODX010000414.1:0-4690 GCA_046483085.1 Planctomycetota bacterium | reverse complement strand
GACGCAGCGCCTTGCACGCCTGCGTCCCCGAGTAGTCGAACTCGCAGGCCTGCCCGATCACGATCGGACCCGACCCGATGATCAATACCTTGTGGATATCTTCCCGTCGCGGCATTCCTCGCTCCAGTTCCTTTCCTTACACCGCTTCGATGCAGCTCGGCGGCTTCGTGGTCACGTTGTAGGTCACGCTGACCACGCCGGGCACCTCGGTCGTGATCCGGTCGGCCAGCTTCCGCAGCGTGCCGAACGGGAGCTCGGTCGGGGTCGCGGTCACCGCCTCCGCGCTCTCCCAGCAGCGGACCTCGACCTGGTTGCCGAAATCACGCCGGCCGTCCCGAATCCCCGTCACCATGTCCTCGTGAAGGATCGCCATATACTGGAACGCCCCGGTCTCCGCCAGCTCCTCTTCCACGATGGCCGTCGCCCGGCGCACCGTCTCGATCCGCGCCGGCGTCACCTCGCCGATCACCCGGGCGCAGAGCGCCGGGCCGGGGAACGGCGGCCGCTCGCTGATCGCCTCGGGCAGACCGAGCGCCCGGGCCACCGCGCGGATCGCCGGCTTGCGCAGCGGCAGGATCGGCTCGACCACCCGGTAGCCGAACGACTCCTCCGGATCGATCCCGATCTGCTCGAACACGTTGTGCTGGCGCTTCACCCCCGCCGCCGTCTCCTCGACGTCCGTGTAGTTCGTCCCCTGCAGCAGAACCTTCGCACCCGTCTCCTCGACCAGTCGGGCGAACACGTCCCGGTAGAAAACCTGGGTGATCCCCTGCTCCCGCTTCTCCTCCGGGTCCGTGACCCCCTTCAGCGCGGCGAAGAACTTGTCCTTCGCGTCCACCACGGCGACCTCGACGCCGAGCTCGGCAAACCAGTCCACCACCTGCTGCGGCTCCCCCTCGCGCATCAGGCCGTTCTCGATGAAATAAGTCTTGAGCTGGTCACCGAGCGCCCGATGACCGAGCAGCGTGACCACCGCCGAGTCGACCCCGCCCGAGAGGGCGTTGATCGCCACGTCGCCGCCCACCTCGGCCTTGATCGCCGCGACCTGATCCGCGATGAATTGCTCCGCGTCCAGTTCGTCCAGTGTGATCTCCGCCACGTCCATCTGCGCCTCCATATTGTGCGAGGCCCATGCTCGGTCCACGGCCTCGCCACCGAGAATTGCCTGCCGCCGGCCTGGTTGTCGAACTGGGGCCGGGCCGAGAGCGGCGTCAGAGCCGCAAGCCCGGTATAATTCGCCGCATTATCTCGTTTCCGCCCCCGTTGTCAAGCTCGAACGCCCACGTCTCCGGTGGGAATAGCCGCCGGACCGACGCTTGCCGCCGCCCGCCCAGCACCCTATACTCACGTGGCCCCATCACCGACACGAGCCGGGACATGAGCCGACCGACCGTCATCCTGCTTCTCGCCGGCCTGGCCGCCGGCTGCGCCGCGCCGGGCGAGCGGACCGTCTTCCGAAAGGCCCGCCCCGGCGGCCCCATCGCCGAGCAAATCCGCCCGGCCATCCGGGTCGTCAACCCGGACGGACAGGTCGCGCCGGGCGCCGCGCTCGTGCTCGAACTCAAGCTGGTCAACGCGTCGGGCGAGGACGCTGTCGTCTACAACGAGCTCCAGCCGGGCTGGCTGGTGATGATCGAGGTGCTCGGCGACGACGGCCGATTCGTGCGGTCGGACTGGCTGACGAAGCAGGAACAGCGCCAGCGCGGCCGGTGTCATCACGCGCGGCTGCCCCCCGGCGGGTTCGTCGGCCGGTTCTATCGCATCTCGCCTTCCGATCCGCGCTGGGACCTCAGCCCGGGCAGGTACCGGGTCCGCGTCACCTACCGCAACCCGTTCCAGATGTGCGCGCTTCGGCCCGGCCTCAGCGACCGGGAGATCGAGGAACTCGGCAAGAACGCCGTCGTGCCTCTCCTCACCGGCGCGCTCGTCTCCAACGTCGTGTCGTTCCAGGTACAAGCCGACTAGTCGCCCGCTCACGAGCGGACGGCGTGCGCCCGGCGGCGCTCCGTTGCTGCGTGTCCGCGCGCCTGGAGCCGCACGATATCTGATCCTGAGGATGGTCAGGCGCCGCGGCGTGACACGCAGGGAAAGGAGACGGGGGAGACTCCTTGAAGGCACGTGCTCCCCGTGACTGCCTCGAAAGACCTCGGTTGGAAATGCGGTTCACAAACCGCATTTCCACAGAAGTTCTTGGAGGGGGTGCGCGGGAAGCCTTCTTTCAAGAAGGGTCCCCCGCGTTCCATGGATCCGTAGCGGGATCAACTCAGCCCGAGCACGTCTTCCATCGAATAGAGGCCGGGCTGCTGGCCGGCGACGAACCGGGCCGCGCGCAGCGCCCCGCGGGCGAACGTCTCGCGGCTGTGGGCGCTGTGCCGCAGCTCGATCCGCTCGCCGAGCGTGGCAAACATCACCGTGTGCTCGCCCACGATGTCGCCGGCCCGGACGGCGTGGATGCCGATCTCCTGCGACGTCCGCTCGCCCGTCATCCCCCGGCGCCCGTACACGACCACCTCGTCGAGCTCCCGATGCAGGCCATCGGCCGCGGCACGGGCGAGCTTGAGCGCCGTGCCGCTCGGCGCGTCCTTCTTGAACCGGTGATGCGCCTCGACCACCTCGACGTCGTAATCCGGGCCCAGTGCCTCTGCCGCCCGCCTCGCCAGGATGGCGAGCACGTTCACGCCGACGCTCATATTCGGCGCGAAAACGCAAGCAACCTGCTTCGACGCCGCCTCCAGCTCAGCGACCTGGTCATCGCCGAGGCCCGTGGTCCCGACGACGAGCGCCGTTCCGGCCGCCGCGCATTCGGCGGCCCGGGCGACCGTCGAGGCCGGCGACGAGAAGTCGATCAGCACGTCCGGCCGGGCCTCCATCGTGGCGGCGATGGGGACCTCGACCGGGCCGGCGCCGGCCACCTCGCCCGCGTCGCGGCCGCAGGCCTCGTGATCGTCGGCCTCCAGCGCACACACCAGTTCCAGGTCGTTCGCCTCGGCCACGAGAGCGACGAGGCGCTTCCCCATCCGACCCGCGGCACCGTTCACGCCGATCCGAAGCACGTTCGCCTCCTTTCACGCCCCGTGGTGGGAGTATAAGTCGGCCCCCTCCGCGTGTCAAATCGGCCGGAACCGGGTTCCGCACCGGAGCCTTCGAGGCGCTCGGCGCCTGCCGCAGGCGATTCCGCGCCGCAAGTGTATTGCCGAGCGGGCGGGATGTTAGTAGAATGTTAGATGGTGGGTCGACGGGTGGCCCACCGCCAACGGGTACCGGCCTTTTGAGGACGCCGCGGCGTCCTGCCCCAGCGAAATGATCCGTTCTTTCCACAGGTCCTGATTCATCCGTCAAGGGAGATGCGCATGCGACAAGGCCTTCGCCGGAGCGTCCTGATCGTCCTGCTGCTGTCCGCCGGGCTCGCCCGGGCGGGCGACTCCATCGCCATCCTCGACACCAAGAGTTTCTGGCGGGTCCGCACGGTCCGCGAGACCGAGGAGACCGTCCTGCCCTCCGGCGAGGTCGGCTACTTCCGGGTCAAGTACGACCGGAACTGGTTCCGCCAGAACAAGGGGGAGACCCGGGTGGCCGAGGGGGACTACAAGATCGTGGAGGCGAACGGGGTGCGCCTGCCGGAGAACACATCCTCCGAGTGGATGGCGCCGACCTTCGACGACAGTGCGTGGGTCCGCGGGAAGGGCCCGATCTTCACCGGCGAGAAGTGGGGCGTGCCGATGGAGTCGCGGGACGTGGACTGGAAGCTCATCCTCATGCGCGGGCGGTTCAAGGTGACCGATCCCGCGGACGTCAATGGCCTCTCCTTCTCCCTCTCCTTTCGCGGCGGCGCCGTCGTCCACGTCAACGGCGTGGAGGTGACCCGCGCGTCGATGCCCGGCGGAAAGATCTCGACGAACACCCCCGCCCTGCCCTATCCGCACGACGTGTACTTCAGCGAGAACGGCTACCTGATCTGGCGAGCGGACCAGGGGGAGCTGTGGAAGAAGTGCGTCGTGAAGCGGATCCGCCACATCAAGCAGTTTCGCATCCCCGGCTCCGCCCTGCGGAAGGGCGTCAACGTGATCGCCGTCTCGATCCACCGGGCGCCGACGCCCATCGAGGTCTACCGGACGCGGGTGAAGCGATATCCCATGCCCGACCGCCGGTCGTTCTGGTGCAAGGTCGGGCTGGTGGACGTCGAGCTGACCGCTCCGCCCGGAGCGCCCGTCGTCCCGAACCGGTCCGCTCCCAAGGAGCGGTCGTTCCAGGTCTGGAACCACAGCATCGTACGGAAGGTGTTGCTCGAGGACTACCCCGACCCGTTCGCCGAACTCAAGCCGGTCCGGCTGGCCGGCGTGCGGAACGGGACCTTCGCCGGGCAGGTCGTCTGCGGCGACGACGTGCCGATCCGGAACCTCCAGGCGGCCGTCTCGAACCTGACGGGCCCCGAGACGATCCCCGCCAAAGCGATTACCCTGCGCTATGCGCGGCCCGACGGCGCCGCGGACCGGGGCAAGGAGTACGGTGCGTTCGACTCGCTCGAGGACGAGCCGCTCGAGACGGTTCCTGTCTACAAACAGCACGGTGGCTCCTGCCAGCCGATCTGGATCAACGTGGATGTGCCCGCCGACGCGAAGCCCGGCGACTACGAAGCCACCGTGACCATCACCGCCGACGGCGTCGAGCCGGTCGAAGTCCCACTGAAGCT
>JAWODX010000339.1:0-3396 GCA_046483085.1 Planctomycetota bacterium | reverse complement strand
CCGGTTGATCTCGTCGGCGAGGATGATGTTGGCGAAGATGGGCCCGGGGAGGAACTTGAACTCGCGCCGGCCGGTCGCCTGGTCGTCCTGGATCACCTCGGTCCCCGTGATGTCGGACGGCATGAGGTCGGGGGTGAACTGGATGCGGTGGAACGAGAGGGAGAGGCTGCGGGCGAGGGTGCTGATGAGCAGGGTCTTGGCGAGGCCGGGGACGCCTTCCAGGATGCAGTGGCCGCGGGAGAAGATCGAGATCAACAGCTCGTCGATCACCTGGTCCATGCCCACGATGACGTTCGACAGCTCCTTCCGGATCGCGGCGTAGGAGTCCTTCATCTGTTCGACGGCCTGGAGGTCCTCCTCGGAGAGTGCGTCGGTGGGCTTGGCCGTGGCCTCGGCCGGCTGGCCGGTCTGGTTGGATTCACGGTCGGCGAGATCAGACATGCTCAACTCCTCTCATCTACTTCTGAAGAACGGGCAAGTATCCATAGGGAAGCTGGAGAACGATCAGGGCGATCGACGTCCCGTAGGTCAGCCCCACGTTGTCGCCCTGCCACGCATAGGTCGGCACGCCGCCGACCTTCTTTTCGACCTTGTTGGCGAGCAGCCACTTGCGGATGCGGGGGTAATGGTCCCGCCACGGCTTCCCGCCGTGCTGATAGAGCGCCTCGGACAGATAGAGCTGGGTGTAGTAGAAGTGCCCGCCCTTGCGCATCATCTTCTTGTACCGGTTGAGAATGTACTTCTCGACGCCCTTGGTCACCGGCGAGTCGTAGCGTGCGGCGCTGTACAGGCAGGTGAGCGCCGCGGCTCCGAGTGCCGGCCGGCTCCCGCCCCGGCCCCGCTGCCGCGCCGAGTACGCGATCCCCCCGTCCTTGCACTGCGCCTTCTTCAGATACCCATACGCCTTTTCCATCACCTTCCGATTCACCTGGACGCCCGCCATCTGGCAGGCGCGCAGCGCCTGGACCTGGGTGACCGTCACCGACCCCTCGTCGGAGTTCTGCGACGGGGTGTAGATCCAGCCGCCCAGGTCGCTCTGGGACCCTTCGGTCAGCTTGATGGCTTTCTGGAGCGCTTTCCGGATGCGCAGTTCGAGCGACCGGCTGCCTGTGGTGCCCAGGCACTCGGCGAGGAACAGGGTGCAGAACCCGTGCCCGTACATCGAGCGCGACTCCTCGCCCATCGAACAGATCAGCCCGGTCGCCTGCTGCTGCCTGAGCACCCACCGGATGGCCAGGCGGATGTTCTTGGCGTAGGGCCCGCGCGTCGGCGTGCTGCCGCTCGAGAGGAGTGCGACCCCGGCCAGCCCGGTCATCGCCGCCTCGTAGCTCGCCCCGTAGCCCGTCCCGCCCGACCACGAACCGCTCTTGTGCTGGACCTGGGCCAGGAACTCCAGCCCTCGCTTGATCGCCAGCTCGGTCTTGGCATCGACCATCGGGGGCCGGAGCCCCGCCGCCGCTGCGGGCAGCGACGCGGCCACCGCGGCCAGCCACAACGAGAACGCACCCAGTTTCTTCATTCCGCCGCCTCCTTCTTCTCCCCCTGGCCCGCGCCGGCGGGGCCGTAACAGCGAAGCCCCTTGCCGGTGGGAACGATGATGTTGCCTTCCACGGTCACCACCGGCTCCGCCCGCTGCTGGAGCAGGTGCTGGTATCGGCCCGAGTAGAACGCCTTGGGCAGGTCCTCCTCCACGACCGCCTCGGCCGTCTCCCCGCTGATGACGTGCAGTTTCGCCCCCTGCTCGCGGCCGGTGTGCGTCCGCGTCATCATCACCACGTGGCGGGCGGTCGCCCGGCCCGAGATGGGATAGACGTATGTGTACTGGCGATTCTTCCGCTTCGGAGCCTCCGCGGTGTACCGCCGCAGTTTCTTCCCCGTCCGGTAATCCACGATGTCCATCAGCATGCGCCGCTTTTGGATGTACCGCTTGCCCTCGCGCTTCCGGATGTATTCCTGGGCGCGGATGAACACCAGCCCGCGGCCGAACATCGGGGCCCCGTGCATATTGACCCGCTCGTAGTCCCGCCCCTTCCGCTTGTACCGGTTCACCGCCACCTTCCACGCCAGCTTCCCGCTCTCCCCGTCGTAGAGCACCAGCCCATACCCATACTGGTTGCCGTGCCGCATGTACTTCGTCGCTGCCACGTTGCCGTCGGGCAGCACGTCCACCTGCCACGGGCGCGGATGGGTCTGCGACGTGCTGCCCCCGCGCCACAGCAGCTTGTAATCGCGGACCCGGCGACAGTAGAGCCGCTGACCGTCCGACGTGAACACCCGGCCCCGCGTCCGATCGTACGCGGGCATGCTCGGATACTGGCCGGCGACGTTCTTGCTGTATTGCTTCCGCCCGGTGAGGATGTTGTAGGCGCTGATCCTGTTCGGCTGGATGGTGCCGACGACGACGGTCTCGCCGAACAGGCCGATCGGCCCGCTGGCGTAGCCGCCCCGTGACGCCTTCCAGATGTCCCGCCCGGTGGCGGCCTCGAGGCAGCCGAGCTCGCCGTCCGGCAGGTAGTAAAAGATCCGCCCCGCCTCCGCCGCGAACACCGGCCGCTGGTTCATCGACTGGCGCAGGTAACTGTGCACGCCCCGCAGCGCGGTGTGGTCGAACCATTGGTTCGGCTGGCGCGTCGCCGGACGCTTCCACTTCCGGCTCCACAGCCGCTTCCCCGTCGCCAGGTCGAACGCCAGGATCCCCTCCGGGTGGCACAGGCCCACCACGCTGCCCGAGCACACCACAATCGCCCGGAACTGGTTGCGCCCCCAGAGCGAGAAGCCCGTCTCGTACTCGCCGCAGCACCAGTCCACGTCGACCTTCGTCTTCCACAGCGTCTTCCCGTCCGACGTGTGGAACGCGCGCAGCGCGGTGATTCGCCCGTACGCCGCCCAGCGCCCCTTGCCCTCGACCGCCCGCACCGCCAGGCCGATGCCCCGGTCGAAACAGTTCTCGTCCGACACCACCTGGGCCAGCACCTCCTTGTCGGACCCCTCCTCCCAGACCCTGCCCAGCGGCGGGACCAGGACGGGCAACGCCCGGGCCAGCGCGACCGACGC
The DNA here is from genome assembly GCA_046483085.1 of Planctomycetota bacterium. GTDB lineage: Bacteria > Planctomycetota > PUPC01 > PUPC01 > PUPC01 > JAWODX01. Next base: position 342 of record JAWODX010000339.1, on the reverse strand, counting down.
CCGCTTCAGCTCCTCCGTCTCCATCAACCGGGCCACCAGCCCCTCCCCCGTCAGCGTCCCCCCGTCCCACGGCACCTCGATCTTCGGGTGCTTCTTCGCAATGTCTTCCAGGACCACGGCGGCCAGGCGGTACTGCGTGCTCTTCAGGCAGTTCCGGAGCAGCATGCCATACGCCTCGCCGAGCACCTCCGACTCGGGATAGCGGAGGGTGAGGCTGCGGAGCAGCGTCTGGCTTCGCAGCGCCCCGTGCTCTCTCTTCGAGACGATCCGCGCCATCTCGAGCAGGCAATTGTCGGCCAGCGAGCTGTGCGGGTGCTTCACCTGAAGCTCGCGAAGCTCCTC
>JAWODX010000269.1:0-7227 GCA_046483085.1 Planctomycetota bacterium | reverse complement strand
CTGGCTGCGGCGCGAGCTCGGGTTCAGCGGGCAGTCGTCCCCGATGGGGCAGCCGGAGCACCGGCCCGCGCGGATGCATTCGCGGTCCGGCCGCTTCGAGGCGGCCGCCGCGCCGACGCCCGCAAGGAGGCCGAGGCCCGCGTAGCGGAGCAGCGCCCTGAAGAACCCGCGTCGGCTCTCTGTCTGCACGGCCTTCATGTTGGTCATTCCTTCGTTTTCGGCACAAAGATGCGCACGTCCCGTCGCACGGGGTCGAGCACGAGGATCCGCCCCCGGCTGTCGGTCGCCACGTCGCTCGGCGGCCGTTCGGCGGTCCGGGCATCGACGGCGGCGGGCGGCGGAAAGCACTCGGGCCCGGCCACCACGCCCAGGAACGCGCCTTCCTTCTCGTAGACCTTGACTCGCGGCTCGCCCTTCTCGCTGGTCACGATCCGCCCGTCGGGCAGGATGGCGATGTGCGACGGGTTGCAGCACGGGCGGAAGTGTTCGATGTCGGTCGTGCCCTCGCCCCACGTCGCCAGCGGCTCGCCGTCCGGGGTGTACACCTCGATCTGCATGTACCCGGGGTTGGCCACGTAGACCAAATGGTCCGGTCCGACCGCCACGTCGATGTACGGCGTGGGCGCCCGAAGGCCCTGGATGCCGCGGCTCTCGTCCTTGCCTGCGATCTCGTTCAGCCGGGCGCCCGACCGGGAATAGCGGCGGACGATCCGGCCGGTGTAATCGACGACGAACACGCCGTCCCGGGAGAGCGCCATGGAGGTGAGCCGGCCGTCCGAGGCCCGCCCCTTCCACACGGCCGGCTCGCCATCCCGCTCGACGACGTGCACGCGGCCGCCGGCGCCGGCGTAGATGGTGCCGTCGTCGTCCACCGCCAGGCAGCGGACGTCCGCCAGCTCGATCTCCCGCAACGTATCACCGTCCGGGCTGAAGACGCGGACCGACTTCGGCCCCGCGACGTAGGCGCGGTCGGCCGGGCCGGTCGCGATGGCGTGCACTTCGTCGAAGCCGGTGTGGAACGACGCCATCTCCTCATACAGGACGAGCTTCGGGTCGGTGCGGGGCGCGACGTCGATCTCGGGCGGCTCGCCGGTGATGTCGAACGTGGCGACGGTGTAGACGGCGGCCGCGGCGGCGAGCGCGACCAGCACAACGATGAGCGCGTTCGATGCGTTCACAGGCACGCTATTTCCTCCGTACGCCCAGGCACTTGAGCGTCGTCTCGTCGCGGCAGATCAGCCGCCCGCCGGCGATCGCCATCGGCCCGAACGCCTGTTTTGCCCTGAAGATCGTCGCCCGGTCGAGCTCGGTGTATCCGCCTCCGGTCGCCTCGACCAGCACGAGCTCGCCGGTATTCGTGAGCAGGAACAGCAGGCCGTCGGCGATCAGGTACGGTCCGCGGCCCGTGCCGAACCGGTTCGACCGCTCCGTCGTCCACGCGATCCGGCCGGACGGATGCAGGCAGACCAGGCGTCCGCCGACGATCACCCCGTACAGGTGTCCGTCGAAGTAGACCGGCGTGTGCTGCTCGGCGCTGAACTCCTGCTCCTTCAGGCGGAACAGGGTTTCGACCCGGTATCCCTCCTCGCGCCTGGTGACGCGGATCATGCGGCTGCCGACGCCGCCGTAGCCGCCGCTGAGGAAGATGCGGCCGTCGCCGAGCGGGACGGGGCAGGGGACGTTGGCGAACGTGACCCGCCAGGTCGGGTCGGCCCAGAGCAGCTCGCCGGTCTCGGCGGAAACCGCGCCCAGGCCGCCGCCCGACGGGTACAGGTACACGCGCTCGCCGCCGATCTCGGCGGGAACGATCGACGAGTGCGTCATCTTCCAGTTGTTCGGGTTCGGCGTCTGCCAGACGACGTCGCCCGACTCGCAATCGACGGCGATCATCAGGGCGCCCTCGCCGCCGGGGGCGAGGATCGCCCGGCCGTTGTCGATCAGCGGGCACTGCCCCGTGTACCACGACGGGACCTTGGTGCCGAACTCGCGGACGAGGTCGATCGCCCAGCGGAACTCGCCGGTGGGCGTGTCGACGCAGACGACCTGGCACATGGGGCCGATGGACACGAGGTACTTTTCGGAGACGGCGGGGACGGTCCGGGACATGCCGTATTTCCGCCGCACGTCGGTGGGATAGGAGAAGCTCCAGACGTCGCGGCCGTCCTCGAGCGACAGGCAGCGGATGACGTCCCGCCGGCGGTCGGCGTCGAAATCGGTGATGTAGACGCGGCCCTCCCGGATGGCGACGCCGGCGTGCCCCTCGCCGACCTCGCGCGACCAGAGCACGGGCGGCCCGTCGGGCGGCCAGCTCCGGGCCAGCGGGGGCGAGTCATCGGCGACGTTGTCGAAATCGGCGCCGCGGAACCGGGGCCAGGAGCCGGGCAGGACGGGCGGCTCCAGCCCGGTCGCCCGGTGCTCGCCCGTCTCGGCGATCGGCCGCGCGGGCTCGGCTTCCGCCTCCTGCGGTTCTTCAGGCACGCGCAGGGGCAGGCCGTGCACCCCGCTGCCGCCGAGCCAGACGGCGAGCGCAACGGTGGCGATCACCGCCGTCGACGCCGGCAGGATTGTGTCGATTCGCCCCAGGTTCAAATCGCTCCTTTTCCCACCGTTCACGACGGTATTATAACACAGGCCCCGCGGGCGCCGAGAAGAAAAGGCGGGACGCCGGCTTGGGGGCCTCTATCAGAAGCTGCTGGAGCAGGCATTCTTGCCTGCGGTGCGGCAGACAGGAATGTCTGCCGCACCGTCTTGTTAGAACTTCTTATGGGTACACGGCTTCGTCGCGCCAGACGCGGTTGATCAGGTCATACCGTTCGAGCGGCATGCCGGTGTACACGCAGTTGCTGGTGGAGAAGATGTATCCGCCGCCGGGCATGCCGTGCCGGATGCAGTAGCGGGCGGATTCGATGCACTGCTCGTCGGTCCCCGTCTGAAGCAGCGCGCAGTTGACGTTCCCGATCAGGCAGATCTCGCCGCCGTAGCGGCGCTTCACCTCGGCGATGTCCACCCGGGCCTGGGGGTCGAGCGAGTGGAGGGCGTGGGGCCGGCACTGCACGAGCTGGTCGATGATGGGCATGATGTCGCCGTCGGTGTGCTTGATCACGTAGTAGCCCTGGTCTCGGTAGCCCTGGACGAGGCGGGCGAGGTAGGGGGTGACGAACTCGCCGAACTGGCCGGGGCTGAGGAACGGGCCGGTGTTGAAGCAGTAGTCGGCGCAGAGGGTCATGCCGTCCCAGAGCCCGAGGTCCATCTCGGCCTCGGAGCGTGCGAGCGCCTTGTCGACGCGCTCGGCGGCGTATCGGTGGACGCCGTCGGGGTCGTCGGCGAGGCGGTAGGAGAACTCGACCATCTGCTCGCCGCTGGGCAGGCTGAAGGTGGCGTCGCCGTGTCGGGTGAGGAAGAACTGGTCGCCGGTCAGCTCGCGGATTTTCCCGGCGATGAGCTGGAGGGGGTTGTCCGGTCCGTGGAAGGCGTGGACGAAGATCGCGTTGTGGCCGTAGGCCCTGGCGGTGCGGATGAAGACCTCGGCGGCGTCGGTGATCTGCATCTGGCGCTCGCGGTCGCTCATCTGGTCCCACTGGGTGAAGCGGCGGTGCCCGGGGAAGACCTTGCCGAACGCTTCCATGGTGAGGAAGAAGACGAGCTCGAAGGTGGGCACGTGGCCGGTGGGCGGGCCGATCTCGAGCGCGTTGATGAATTCCTCGCGGGGTGTCATATCCGTGTCTCCGGTTTGCCTGGTGAGCGCACAGGATAGCGGCAGGCGTCTCGGATGCAATCTTTTTTCGTCCGGGCCATTCGTTATAATGGCGGCACTTTTGGGAAGGAGTCCGCACGCGTGAGTCTGAAGAAACCGCTCGGCGCGATGCACGTATTCAGCATCGCCGCCGGCGCGATGGTCAGTTCCGGTCTGTTCGTGCTGCCCGGGGTCATGTTCGGGAAGGTCGGCCCGGCAATGATCCTGTCGTACGGGCTGGCCGGGGTGTTGATGACCGCGAACGTGCTTTCCGCGACCGAGCTGGCGACCGCGATGCCGAAGGCCGGCGGGACGTATTTTTTCATCGAGCGGGGGCTGGGCCCGCTGGTGGGGACGTTCGCCGGGTTCGCCGAGTGGTTTTCGACCGCGCTGAAGGGGGCGTTCGCCCTGGTGGGGATGGGCACGTTCGCCATGTTGCTGCTGGGCGACCTGAGCTATGTGGAACTCCGGCTGGTGATGGCGGGCTTCTGCATGGTTTTTGTCGTTCTCAACCTGCTCAGCGTGAAGGGGACCGGGCGGTTCCAGATCGGGATGGTGTTCGTGCTGCTGGCCATTCTGCTGGCCTACGTCGGCCTGGCTGCTCCGGAGATCAACGTTCACGAGTACACCCCGTTCGTCCCGCACGGCTGGAGATCGGTGCTGATGGGCGCGGGGATGGTGTTCGTGTCCTACATCGGCGTGACGAAGGTGGCGGGGGTGAGCGAGGAGGTCCGGCGGCCGGGGCGGTCGATCCCGCTGGGTCTCCTGTCGGCGTTCGGGGTCGTCAGTGTGCTGTACATCGCGGTCGTGGCGGCGACGGTCGGGCTGGGCACGTTCAAGCCGGGCCAGCAGACGCTGACCCCGATCTCCGACGCCGGCGGGGTGCTGTTCGGCGGTGTGGGGCAGGGGGTGCTGGCGCTCGCGGCGTGCCTGGCGTTCGTCACCACGGCGAACGGGGCGGTGCTGGCGGCGTCGCGTGTGCTGCTGGCGATGGGCCGGGACCAACTGCTGCCGAAGCCGCTGGCCGCGGTGAACCAGCGGTTCGGGACGCCGCACGTCGGCATCCTGGTCACGGGTACGTTTATGATCGCTGCGCTGCTGCTCAAGGTCGAGGACCTGGTCAAGACGGCCTCGACGCTCATGCTGCTCCTGTTCGCGCTCATCAACGTCTCGCTGATCATGATGCGCGCGAGCAAAATCCACAGCTATCGGCCGAAGTTCCGATGCCCCGGCTATCCGTGGGTGCAGGGGGTGGGCATCGTCACGTGTTTCTTCCTCATCGCCAAGATGGGCGCGGTCCCGCTGGGGATCAGCGGCGGGTTCGCTCTGCTGGGCCTGGGCTGGTACGCCCTCTACGTGCCGAAACGGGTGAAGCGGCAGTCGGCGCTCGTCCGCGTGGTCGAGCGGATTGTGGACCGCCGCATCGGGACCGAGGACCTGAAGCTCGAGAGCGAGCTGAAGGACATCCTGGTCGAACGGGACGACATCACCGAGGACCGGTTCGACCGGCTGATCAAGGACGCCACGATCCTGGACCTGGAGGGCCCGACCGACTACAAAGCGTTCTTCCGGTCCGTCGCCTTCCATATGTCCGAGCACTTGGGGACCCGTGCCAAGTCGCTCTACCACGAGCTCGTCCAGCGCGAGGAAGAGTCTACAACGCAGGTCGCCCCGGGGCTGGCGATCCCCCACGTGATCATCCCGGGCGAGGGAAAGTTCGACATCCTGCTCGCCCGCTGCCGCCAGGGCATCGCGTTCGAAGCGGGCCAGCCGCCGGTGCACGTGGCATTCGTCTTGCTCGGCACGCGGGACGAGCGGAGCTTCCACCTCAAGTCGCTCATGTGGATCGCCCAGATCGCACAGCACACCGACTTCCGCAAACAGTGGCTGGAGGCACGGGACGAGGGGGAGCTTCGGAACATCATTCTGCTCGCGGCCAGGGAACGGGAGGCGGAAGGATGAGTGCGAAGAAGCAACGCAGCTCGGATGACGGCGTCGAGTTCCGGGGGAAGATCATCGCCGCCATCGGCCTCGCGGCCATCTTCGGCATCGGCGGGGCCGCGGGCGGCTGTTACCTGTGGATGCGGTCGCTCAGACACAGCGAGTCCGTGGGGGATGCGACGTTCCCCTTTTACGTGATCGTGGGTGCGGTGCTGGGCGCGGCCGCCGGGGTGACGACGGTGTTCTTCGGAACGAGAGGGTAGAAGCGGAGATGAAGCGAACCGTGTCGGAAATGGCCCGTGAGTTCCGCCAGCACTGGAGGAACTACGTGCTCCAGAGCGCCCTGGCCACGCTGATCCTGCTGCTGGCGCTCGTGCTCCTCCGGCTGGAGCAGATGGTGATCGCGGCGTCAATCGGGTCGACCGCGTTCATCGTGTTCGCCATGCCGGGCGCGTTGACGGCGAAGGCGCGGAACGTGGTGGGCGGGCAGTTGGTCGGGGTGCTCAGCGGCGCGGGATGCGGGGCGCTGGCCGGGCTGACGCGGTTCCCGTTTTCCGTCGGCCTGTACGCTCTGGCGGTGGGCCTGTCCATTTTCATCATGGTGGTGACGGACACGGAGCATCCGCCGGCGTCGGGGACCGCGCTGGGCCTGGCCGTCGCCGAGGGGGCATGGGGCCGGACCCTGGAGGGGAGTCTGGCGGTGATGGTCGGTGCGGGCCTGCTGGCGATCGCCCACCGCCTGCTGCGGCCCTACCTGCGCGATCTCGCCTGATCACATCCCGGTCGCGAGCCTCAGCGCGATGCGACAGCCGGCGAGGTATTGCTGGATGTCGAGCTTCTCGTCGGCGGTGTGGGCGTTCACCGTGCCCGCCCCCAGGGTCACCACGTGGAGGCCCCGCTCGGCGAGCCAGTTCGCGTCGAGCCCGCCGTTGCTGTACTCGATGGTCGGCCGCAGGCCGAGGTCGTGGAGGACACGGACCGCCTCGCTGACACCGGGGTCTTTTTTCGACAGCTTGAACGCCTCGTATTTCTTCTCGCGCCGGAACTCGACCGCCCCGCGGCGCCCCTCGCTGGACTTGAGCTTCTTCGCCGCCCGCTCGAACGCCTTGCGATACTTGGAGGCGATGCGGCGGCGGAGCGACTTGCTGAAACTCCGGCACTCGCCCTCGAGGTGCAGCCGATCGAGCACCACGTTCGTCGCCTCGCCGCCCTCGACGATGCCGATGTTCGACGTCCCCCGCACGCCGTCCTTCATCACCAGCCCGAACCAGCCGTCCTCCTGCAGGTCGGCCAGGGCGAGTGCGGCGATCATGGCGGCCGAGACGCCCCGCTCGGGCTGCCCCCCGGCGTGGGCCGGGATCCCGGCCACGTCGATGTCCAGGTGGAACCCGCCCGTCGCGCCGATCTCCAGGCAGTTCGGATCGCCGCCGTCCCAGTTGAACGCGAACTTCGGCCGCCCGAGATACCGCAGGTCGACGAACCGCGCGCCGATCAGCCCGATCTCCTCCTGGACGGTGAACAGGACGGTGAGCGGGGGATGGGGGAGGCCGCGC
>JAWODX010000232.1:0-4285 GCA_046483085.1 Planctomycetota bacterium | reverse complement strand
GACGAGTACGCGGGGCTCGACGCAAAGGGAAAGGCGGTCGTCGTCTTCTCCGGCGTTCCGTGGGACCCGGCGGCGGGCGCCTGGATTCGGCGAGCCGGCGAAGCTCGGACCCTTGGGGGCATTGAGTACAAGGCCCGGAACGCCGCTGCTCACGGGGCCGCCGCTCTGCTGGTGGTCGATAATCCCGCCGGCTGGCGGAAAGAGCTTCGCGTTGCCGAGCGGCTTCGTGTGCCGGACAAGGGGTTCGCGCCGGACATCGCGATCCCCGTGCTGCACGTGACGCGGGACTTTCTGGCGGAGCTCACACGGATGTCGGTCGACGAGCTGCGGCTGCTGGCGTTGGAGATCACCCAGGAGCGTACCCCCTCGTCGATGGTCCTGCGCGGGCGCACACTCCGGTTCAAGGTGTCGATGACGGGCCGGGCTCGGATCGGCCGGAACGTGGTCGGCGTCCTGCCTGGCCGCGATGACGCACTGCGCCGCGAGGCGGTCGTGCTGGGCGCCCATTACGACCATCTCGGCGACCTGGGCGATGACATCTTCTTCGGGGCGAACGACAACGCGGCGGGCGTCGGTGCCCTGCTCGAGATCGCCCGGGCGTTTGCCCGCCTGCCCGAGCCGCCGCGCCGGTCGGTCGTCTTCGTTGCTTTCGACGCCGAGGAGATCGGGAAGCTCGGCTCGAAGCACTACGTCGCCCGGCCCGCGATCCCGATGGCGCAGACCGCGCTGATGATCAACTTCGACATGATCGGCCGGAACGAGCCGAACGGGATCAACGCCGTGGCCACCCGTTCCAGCCTGGAACTGCACGAGATTCACCAGGCCGTCAACCGGCACGTCGGACTGGCGCTGACGCACCCCGCCGGCTACCGCCTCGGCCGGTCCGACCACACGCACTTCTACTACGCCGGCGTCCCGGTGATGTACCTCTTCGGCGGGATTGACCCCGACTACAACACCCCGCGCGATACGTGGGACAAGCTGATCCCCGGGAAGGTCGAGAAGGTGGCCCGGCTCGCGTTCCTGACCGCGCTCGAGGCGGCGAACCGCGAGGAGCGATTGACGTTCCGGAGCGGACACGAACCGGAGCAGCCCGCGCGGCCTCCGGCCCCCGACAGACCATGAGAGAGCACCGGCTGGCCATGACGGTGGCGCTCGGCTGCGCCTTGGTCGCGGGCGCCCTGGTCTCGGTCCGCCTCGCGGCTCGTCGCGGCGCCCGGCTCGCCCCCGGCGACAAGGTCTGGCGGCTCACCTATGACGTCCGGATCCCCGAGGCGAAGGCGGGGACGCGGGTCCGCGTGGCGCTCCCGTTCGATACGCCCGCCTCTCGCGTCGTGCGCGAGTCGTTCGTCCGGCCGAATCTCAACATGGACATCCTCCGGACGAAGTGGAGCGGGCGCCGCGAGGCGGTCGCCGTCGCCTCGCGGAAGCTGCGGCGCCTTCACCTGGTCGCCCGGTTCGACGTCCTCGTCCAGCGGTCCAGGGATGGCAGCTACAGGCCGCGCCGGGAGGACCTGACGCCGGCGCTCCGAGCCCGGTACCTCCGGGCCGAGGCCGGGATTCAGATCGACAAAGAAGTTGTGCGGAACGTGCTGTCACATCTCGCCGAGCAGTCGGCGGGCCGCAGCGATCTTCCCGTCCGCATCTGCGACTACTGCTCGGAGAACATCCTGTCGGACGACCCCGACGCGGCGGTGACCGCGACCGACGCGCTGGAACACGACTTCGCGACAACGCTTGGCCGGGCGCGGGCGATGATCGCGCTGTGCCGAGCCGCCCGCATTCCAGCGCGGCTGGTGACCGGGTTCGTCCTGGGAAACGAGCAGCGCGCCCTGCCGCATCACTGGGTCGAGGTCTACTCGGAGGGCGCGTGGCGGCCGTACGACCCCGACCGCGGCCACACAGGCGCCCTGCCGGCCGATTACCTGGCGGTCCAGCTCGACGGGGCGGAACTGGTCCGCGTGAACAGCGATGTCCCGGTCGAGCCGGCGTTCACGATCCGCCGCCTGCTGCCCGCCCCCTGGTTCGCGGCCTCACGGAACGGCCGCCCGATCGACGTCGTGGACCTCACCCGGCTCCCGTCGGGCATGCAGGAGACGCTCGCGATCCTCCTCCTGCTCCCGCTCGGCGCCCTCCTGACCGCGGCGTTCCGGAACGGCATCGGGATCGAGACGTTCGGGACGTTCACCCCGACGCTGCTGGCGCTGAGCTTCGTGTATGCGGACTGGCGGACGGGGCTCGGGGTCCTGATCTGTGTCGGCGTGGTCGGACTGAGCGGCCGGGCCCTGCTGAACCGGCTCCGGCTGCTGCTGGTCCCCCGCCTGGGTCTGATCCTCACCCTCGTCGTGTTGATGCTCGCCCTCGCGGTCTCCGTGCTCGACTACCTCGGGCTGACCCCGAGCGCCCGAGCGGTCATCCTGCCGCTGGTCATCCTGACGATGATGATCGAGCGGTTCCACATCACTACCGAGGAGTCGGGCCTCCGCCGGTCCCTGACCCTCCTCGCCGGGACACTGGCCGTCACGGCGTGCTGCTTTGTCCTGCTGCGCTGGGAGGCGCTGGGCCGGCTCGCGCTGGCGTTCCCCGAGGGGCTTCTGTTCGTCGCCGCGGCGCTGATTCTCGTCGGCCGATACTCGGGCTACCGCCTGACCGAGCTGTGGCGGTTCCGGGATCTCGCCGGAGAGGACAAACCATGAACCGAAAGCGGCGGCGGAACTGGGCGTGGCCGCGTGAGCTGAGTGGGCGCGGCGTCCTGGGGATCAACCGGCGGAACCTCGAGCTGCTCTCGCCGCTCAACCCGCGCCGGTTCTATCCGCGCGTGGACGACAAGGTCCTCACGAAGCGCATCTGCGAGGCGAACGGCGTTCCCGTGCCGGAGACCTACGCGCTCGTCGAGCGGTACGGCGACATCCGGCGGCTGCCGGAGATTCTGGCGGATCGGGCCGAGTTCGTCGTCAAGCCGGCCTGCGGGGCGGGCGGGCGCGGCATCGTGGCGATTGCGGGTCGAGACGCCGACGGCTTCCTCCTGTCGGGCGGCCAGCCGCTCTCCTTCTCCGGCCTGCGCTACCACGTCTCGGGCATCCTCGCCGGGCTGCACTCACTGGGCGGGCGCACCGACCGGGCTCTCATCGAGGAACGGATCGACCGCCACGCGATCTTCGAGGGGCTCGCCGTCGGCGGCACGCCCGACATCCGCGTCATCTGCCACGGCGGCGAACCGGTCATGGCCATGCTGCGCCTGCCCACGAACGCGTCGGGCGGCCGTGCCAACCTCCACCAGGGCGCGGTCGGCGCCGGCATCGACGTTCGGGACGGGATGACCCTCGGCGGTGTGGTGAACAACCGCGCCGTGGAGCACCATCCCGATACCGGCGCCCGCATCGCGGGGCACCGCCTCCCCGACTGGCCCGCGATTCTTGACATGGCGGCGCGCCTGAGCCGGGCGCTGGAGCTCGGCTATGTCGGCGTCGACCTCGTGCTCGACACTCGGCGCGGGCCGGTCGTGCTCGAGGCGAACGCCCGGCCGGGGCTCGCCATCCAGATCGCGAACCGATGCGGGCTGGCGCAAAGGCTGTGGCGGCAGCCCGCGCCCGTCGAGGCACCCGTGTCGCGCGGCGGCCGACGCTCTCTTGATCGACGCGCGAACGGACCGTAGGATTAGTCCGCCAGCAGATCGCACACAGGAGTCCGTGGATGCGGCGGCGGGTTTCAAGGATCAACGTGCCGGGGCTGATCGCGGCGGTCTTCGCGGTCAACGGGTTCCTGAATCTCGTCACCGGTCTCCTGCCCATCCTCGGCGGCGCCCGGGCCGTCGGGGTCGAGCAGGTTCCGGCGTATCTGCGCGTCACCCCGGCCCGGCAGATCAGCGGGGTGGTCTCCATCTTCCTCGGCGTGCTGATGATCGCGCTCGGCCGGGGGTTGTATCAGCGCCGGCGAGCCGCCTGGTGGTGGGCCGTGGGGCTTCTCGTCGCTCTTGCGCTCAATAACCTGATCCGGGGCACGACGCCGCAGACCGGGATCCTCTCGGCGCTCGTCCTGATCGCGCTTCTGTTGGCGTGGCGTCGGTTCGACGTCCGCTCGGCGGCGCCGCTCGGGTACGGCCAGGTGATCGCGCTCGCCTCGGTGCTGTTCGCGCTCGCGTACGGGATCGTCGGCAGCCACCTGATGCGGGCCCAGTTCAGCGGGCTCGAGACGTGGACGGATTCCATCTATTACACGTTCGTGACCTACAGCACGCTGGGCTACGGCGACATCCTGCCGACGACGCCGGACGCCCGGTTGTTCG
>JAWODX010000211.1:0-5877 GCA_046483085.1 Planctomycetota bacterium | reverse complement strand
CTCGAAAATTGCCGCCGCAATGCCGGGGTGGTCGGGAACGCTGACCACAGTAACCTTGGAGACGTTGGTATCATGAGCAATGCCTGTCACCTTGTTTTTCACTTCCATAGAGGCCTCCTTACATATCCTGGTCCCCTGACTTTCATTAAAGCTAGAAGCCACCAGTATGGGCACGTCATACAACTGGGCATTATTGGCAAGAAAGTAGGTATGACCCAGCTGTTTCAAGAAAACGGGGATGCGATAGCAGTAACCGTTATCGAGGCCGGGCCTTCAGTGGTAACTCAGGTGAAGAGCGAGGCTAACGACGGCGAAGCCACCCTGGTGGAACCAGGCCGGGAGACCGTGCGAGGGGAGCGGAATCGCCGAGAGAACCTTCGGCTCGGCGCGCTGCTCGCCGTAGTCGAACGGGACCTCCCGCATGTTCTTCGGATCGTAGCGCGCGACGATCAGGTGGGTCCGCGCGTAGAGCAGGCCGTTGAGGTCGAACGCGATGTCCTCGGCGGGAAAGGGCAAACGGACGAACCGAGTTCGCCAGGTGCGCGGATCGATTTCGAGGACCCGGCTGAAGCAATTGCCCACCCATTCCCCGTCGCTCTCGGCGATGTACAGCTTCCCCGTTTTCGGGTTCACGTACATCCGCTGCCGGTCGGTGCCCGAGCCGCCCGGAGGATCGACCCGCCGCATTGCCTTCGCCACGTCTTCGGCGAAGGACCGCTTCCGCACCAGCTTCCCGTCCTTCTCGACGTACAGCCGGCAGTGCGCCGGGGCCCAGCGGCTCCTGTTTCTTCCCTCGAACGCCTCCCGAAGCTGCATGAGCTTCTCCGTCCATCCGGCGGTGCCCGGCACCATCCAGAGGGTGGGCGGGTCCGTGTAGAAATCGAACGTCACGCCGTGCTGGAGCCCGCGCCGCCGGTTCATCGTCGTGATTTCGCTGTGGCCGGCGAACTCCAGCGGGGAGCTCGCCTTCCTCACCGGGTTCTCGAGGGGGCCGTAATGGGTGAAGACCGGCTTGACCCTGCCCTTCCCCTCGTACCGGGTCAGGACCATCCACGAGGACACGTAGATGTCGCCCGTCTTCGGATGGACCTGCACTTCGACCGGCTTGAAGACGTTCTTGACCGTCTTGACGTGCTCGCCGTCCGGGGTGTACACCTGAATGCGATGGTTCATCGAATCGGCCACGTAGACCCGGCCCTTGCTGTCGCACGCCACGGACAGCGGGCAGCGGAAGTGCCGGTTGTCGTCGCCTTCGTCATCCCATTTCATGCTGCCGACGAAGAGCTCCGGCGGCTTGTTCGCCCGATACTCGAGCCGCAGCACGGCCGGAAGCCACTTGAGGCGGCCGGCATGGCCGGCTTCGTAGCCGGTCATGTACAGCCATCGTCCGTCCGGGGAGAACGCCGCGCTGCGCGGGCCGATGAACTTGCATCCTTTTCGGACCGGCCTCTTAACCTCGGTCTTCGGACCCTCCAGGGGCAGCCCGCCCGTCGTGCCGTCGCCCGCCAGCCGGTTGAGCGAGTACATGACCAGGGCCAGCGGCCGGGCCTTCGCGTCGCCGGCCGGAGAAGCCGCGAAGGCCGACGCCGCACACCCGTACTTGGCGTCCTGCCGGTGGCGCCCCGCGCTCGTTCCGCTCGTGAAGAATGTGCTGTACACGTATCCGTTGAACCTGGGCAGCCACCGGCCGTCCTGCGGGTACCGGAGCCATTTGAGGCCTTCGACCCTGGACAGGGCGACCTTCAGCGCGTTCGGCCCGGCCTTCGCCCCGGGCAGCGATCGGTCCGGCGGGAACGGATAGACGGTGCGGATGTAGTTGCCCTCGTGATCGAACAGGCGGACGTGGTCGCACCCGCCGCCCTCGAAGACGTAGACCCCCTCGGGCGCCGGCGCGATCAGCGGCCGGTTGCCCGGCGACGTGCGCCGGTACGGCGACCAGTGAAGCGTCCGCTCGAATCGCGGCTTCAGGCCGAGCGAGACGCGCACGGCGAGCCGGTCCACCTCGTCGACGTACTTCCCTGCGTCGTCCTTCCCGTCCCAGACAAGCGTCTGTTCGAGCGAATTCTTCTCGAACGGCGCGGGCGCGTTCGGGCCGAGCACACCGGAGGCCAGATGCCGGATGATCTTCGGCCCGCCGGCGACCCTCATCGTCGAGTCCTCGATCGCGACGGTGACGTCGCAGAACGCCTTCGTCTTGAACCGGATCGTCACCCGGTCGCCGTTGCGGGTCACCGTCGGTTTCTCGGCGAACTCGAACGGCCCGGAGCGCTTGATCTCGAACTGGGCCAAGTCACCCGCCAACGAAGCGGCCGGACCGATCCACACGACGCACAGCACCAGCAACACCCGGCGCAACGTGTCACCCGGATGGCCCAAAGATTGAGAAACTCGAGACCACTCGGACATGCCCAAGGTTGACTCCTTCGTCTTGGCTGTGATCTGGCAACGACAACTCCATTCCAACCCCACTCTCACGCGGCAAATAGGCCCGCCCCGCTCCGCCAGCCGGCCGGCGTCCTCACAGACCGAGCCGGTTCTTGGTCAGCAGGACGACGCGGCCGGCCTGGACGGTCGCCGAGGCCTGGCCGTGCACCCCGAATTCGCCCGCCGCCTTGCCGCCCACGGTGTGGACCGACTTCCCGGTCCCGATGTCGAACACCCGCAGCTCGAAGTCCTGCCCGTCCCGCACCCGGGCGACCGCGTACCCGCCGTAGAGCCGCGGGACGAGCGCCGCCGCCGGCTTCACGGCGTAGCCGGTGACCGGCACGCGGAACAGCCGCTTCCCCGTCTTGCACTCGCGCCCGACGAAAGCGTACCCCTGGCCCGGGTGCACGCCGAGCCCGAAGAGCTTCCCGCCGCCGAAGACAACGGAATGAAGCGGCCGCGGCGATCCCGGGTCCTTCGGGTCCGTCCGCCACAGGATGTCGCCCGTCTCGGCGGACAGCATCCAGGCGGCCTTCTGGTCGTAGTCCTCCTTGAGGACGAGCAGGTGGTCGCCGCCGAGGTAGAACCGCAGCGGCGGCTGGCGGGTCAGGTCGTTCGCGTCGATCAGCCGCTTCCAGACGACGGCCGGGCGCGACACGTCGAGCATGATGTAGTAGAACGTGTCGGTGACGACCAGGCGCGTGCCATCGCGGGCGACGGGGAGCGTCCGCGGGCCGGCCTCGCCGAGGAGCGGGTGCTCGGTGAACTCCGACAGGTCGGGCAGGGCGAGCCGGCCCATCAGCCGACCGGTCGCGCGATAGCGCACGGTCAGGTTGTACGGGTTCTTGCGCAGGCTGACGAACCGGTCGCCGCAGAAGTAGGGCGCGACGTACGTGTCGCCCGATTCCTTGACCTGCCAGGCGACCTCGCCGGCCGGGCTCGTGGCGCCGAGGTAGAGGGCCAGCGTCTCGTCCTTGCCGGACAGGGCGAGCAGGTCGCCGCTGACCGCGGCGTGCTGGATCTCGAAGTCGAACGGCCCGCGGAACCGCCAGCGCAGCGCGCCGTCCTCCAGCCCGAACGCCAGCACGTCGTACAGGCCGTGCACGACGACGACGTCCCGATAGACGAACGCCTCGAAGAAGCCGGGCTCCTGCCCGGTCCCCTTCAGGCGAATGCGTTCTTTCCGCCAGACCGGCTCCCCGGTCTTCACGTCGATGCAGAGGAGGATGAACTTGTTGTCGAGCCGCTTGCGGACGCGCCCGCCGACGAAGAGGAGGTGCGGGTGGTTCGCCCGCTGGCCGCGCCGCGCGAGCACCAGCCAGTTCACTCCCTCCGCCCCGGCGAGGTCGAGGAGGCGCTCCTGCTGCGGGATCGCCGGCGGTTCTCGCCCTTTCGCGGGCGGCGGAGCGACCACCTGCGCCCGATAGGCGTCGGGCACGGTCAGCCGGGAGACGCGCGCCGCGTCGGCCAGCCGCCAGAGCCGCCGCCGGCCCTCCACCCCGGGCAGCTTGCCCGCGGCGTCGAAAAGCGCGTCGAGCACCCGCTGGGCGGCGTCGGTGCCCGCGAACTCGGGGAGGCGGAACAACTGCTCGTCCGGGCTGCGGCCGGCCAGCGCCTTGCGCGCGACCTGCTCGTCGGCCGCGGCGAACTCCTTCGACCGGCCCCGAAGCCGGACCAGCCGGGCCGAGGCCAGCTCGCCGGCGCGAACGGTCAGCGGCTTCGGCAGCGGCGATACGGTACTGGTGTAAAGCGCGAGCCCGTCGCGGAGCAGGTCCAGGCTCCAGCCCAGCTCGCGGCCGTACACCTCGTTCTTCGTGAACGGCTCGGCCTTCGCCATCACGCCGCGGGCGCCCTCCAGTGCGGCGTCCGTGTGGTGGACGGCGACGGGGGCGACGGGGTACTCGTGGTGGCCGTAGGTTCGGACGATGCTGCGCAGGCAGCGGGCGGCGGCGGCCAGGTCGCCGCGGCGCTCGTACGCCTCGGCGAGCGCGAACAGCGTCTCGATCTCGTCGGCCAGCACGGTGCCCGTCCGCGCCATCCCGAGCCCGTGCGCCAGCTCGCCGGCCACGTCGCCCGAGCGGATCGCCATCCGGGCGAGCTGCCGGTGCACCTGGTAGAGCTGCTGGTTGACGGTGGACCGGAAGTCGAGGTCCTCCGAGGGCATGGTGCGGAGGCAGGTGTCGAGCAGGCGGGCGGCGTCGGCGTACCGGGCGTCGGCGTAGGCGAGCTCGCCCTTTGCGAAGAGGGCCTGCGGGCCGCGCCGCTCCTTGAGCGCCGCGCGCACCGCGCGGCGGTCGTAGACCATGCCCACCGTGCGGGCGCCGAACCGCAGCTCGAACGGGACGCCGTAGCGCTTGAACGTGACCCGGGCGCACGCGCGGAACGGCCCGTGCTTGTTGACCGGGACCTGGTCGTTCACGATCTTTGTCAGGGCGTCGATGCTGCGCTTTGTCTTCTTGTCCTTGTGCGGCAGGTCCTGCAGCCCCTTCAGCTCGGGCGGCCCGTAGACGTGGATGGCCCGGGAGGCCATCTCGAGGATCTGGCCGCCGTAGTATCGTCGCCGCCGCACGATCCTCCGCTCCGGCAGGTCGAGCTCGCAGAGGTACGTCGCCCCCCACGGGTGGTCGGTCATGACCGAGAGGCGGTCGTCGGTATCGAGGAAGGGCCGGGCCGCGGTGTCGACCCAGATCGATTTGACCCGGACGGAGGTGCCGTTGAAATGGCCGGGGAAGATGCTCATCACGGGCGAGTCGTCGTACTCGACGGTGTCCGGCGACTCCCAGACCATCTCGCCCGTATCCGGGTCGATGAGCTGGACCTGGTGGTCGTGCCCGCTGTAGACGAGGACGAGGCGTCCCTCTCGCGTCGGGCCGAGCAGGTAGGTGAGGCCGCCGGGGTTCTGGAAGTAGCGGTGCCCCGGTCCGTACGGTTCGCTCCGGTCGTTCTTGACCTTGTAGCGGGACCAGAGCACCTTGCCGGTGCGGCGGTCGATGCAGAAGAAGAAGCGGGTGTCGACCGGGATGACGTAGAGGCGTTCGCCGACGAGCAGCGGCCGCTGGTTCGGCCACAGGACGTACCGATCGCACCAGGAGAGCCACCCGCCCGACGGGTCCCTGTCTTTGCCGAACGTGTGGCAATGATAGAAATACTTGAACCGCCGGGTCGCGTCGTGGATGCCGATGTGATAGGGATAGCGGATGAGCCACTTGACGCGCCCCGACTGGGCGTCGAGCGCGGCGATGGCCCCCGCGTTCGTCGTGTGGTAGATCGTGCCCTGGTGGTAGAGGGGCGGGGAGGTGAAGCTGCGGACGCGGTTGCGGCGGCGGACGGCGAACCCGGCGGCGAACTTGCCGGGCGCCAGCCGGCACAACCGCGTCCGCAGCTTCACCTCCCCGCCCCTCTACCACCAGGGCACGATCTACCACACGACGAACGCGGGGGCCATCGCCGCGC
>JAWODX010000360.1:0-5866 GCA_046483085.1 Planctomycetota bacterium | reverse complement strand
CTCGGCGAGTGCCTGGACGGCGCTGAGGCTGTTCTGCTGGATGGTGTCGAAGAGGGCGGCGTTTTCGATGGCGACGGCCATCTGGCCGGCGACGGCGCTGGCGAACTCGCGGTCGGCCTCGGTGAACGGCCGGCCGTCGGTCTTGCCCGTCAGGTTCAGCACGCCGAGCACGCGGTCCTGCCGGGCGAGCGGGACGGAGAGGAACGACTTCCCGGCGTAGTTGCCGGAGTATTCGGTGGCGAACACGGGGCTGTTGTCGAGGTCGGTGACCAGCAGCGGCTCCTTGTACTCGGCGACCCAGCCGGCGACCCCGTCGCCACGCCTCCGCTCCTTCCCGATCACCTTCTCGGCGTTCGGGCCGTGGGCCGCCTTGACCACCAGCCAGTGCCCGCCCGGCCGGGCGAGCATGATCGAACTGTTCTCGACGTGCATCTCGCGGGCGATCAGCCGCAGGCAGAAGTCGAGCAGCCGGTCGAGATCGAGGATCGACCGGATCGCCTTGGTGACGTCCATGATCGTGTAGAGTTGGTGGACCCGCTGCTCGAGCCGGCGGTTCGTCTCGAGCAGGCTCTCGCTGGTCCGGACCACCTCGTCCTTCAGCTCGTTCTCGTGGCGCTGGAGCTCCGCGTTCGCCTCCTGCAGCATCTGGACGAGCTCGTGGTTCTCCTGGCGCAGCCGCTTCGACTCCAGGCCGCGGCTCACGACCTTGCGCAGCTCTTCGATGTT
Source organism: Planctomycetota bacterium (assembly GCA_046483085.1). Taxonomy (GTDB): domain Bacteria; phylum Planctomycetota; class PUPC01; order PUPC01; family PUPC01; genus JAWODX01. The sequence continues at coordinate 5,140 of JAWODX010000360.1, read as the reverse complement.
GAACGGCTTGGTCACGTAGTCGTCGGCGCCGTACCGCATCGCCTTGACGGCCGTCTCGACCGTGGCGTAGCCGGTGAAGAGGACGGCGGTCGTCTCGGGCCACCGGTCCTTGATCGTCCGGATCAGCTCGGTCCCGCTCATCCCGGGCATCTTCAGGTCGGAGATCACCATGTCGTACGGGCGGGCGTCCATCTTCTCGACCGCCTCCCGCCCGCTCAGGCAGGTGTCGATCCGGTAGTCCTCCTCGTCCAGCAGCTCGCGGAGGAGGGCGCAGATGTTCCGCTCGTCGTCCACGACAAGCAGGCTCGGTCTGTCCGCTGTTCCGTGTGTCACCGGCTTTTCTCCGTCCGATCGAGACGTATTCATGAGCTCGCGGGGAGTTCGATGGTGAACGTGGAGCCCTCGCCCGGCCGGCTCTCGGCCTGGATCGTCCCGCCCAGGCCCTTCACGATCCCGTACGCAGTGGCCAACCCGAGGCCCGCCGCGGCCCCGCTCTCCTGCGTCGTGTAGAACGGCCCAAAAATGCGCTCCATCTGTTCCGGGTCGATCCCCCCGCCCGTGTCGGAGAACCGGATGCGGACCCGCCGATCCCCGTCGGCCGTCGCCACCGATAACGTCCCGCCCTCGTTCATCGCCTGGCGCGCGTTTGCCACGAGATTCCGGCAGGCGAGCTTGAGCGCATCCTCGTCGGCGATGACGGGCGGCAGGTCCGGCTGGAACGACCGCTCGACCCGGATCCCGTTCCCGGCCCCACCCTCCGTCGGGCGCAACGCGAGGAGCGCCTCGTCCACCACCTTGTTCACGTCGACCCGGTCCGGCCGACCGCTCGCCTTGCCCGACAGGAGGAGCAGGTTGCGGATCGTGCCCGAGATCCGGTCGCATTCTTTCAGCATGATGGAGAGGACGCTCTCGGCATTCGGCGGGAGGCCCTTTTGCGACCGCAGGATCTGCAGGTAGCCGACCACCGTGGTCAGCGGGTTGTTGATGTGGTGGGCGACGCCCGCCGCGAAATCGCCCAACCACCGGTACTTCTCCTCCACCGCCCCGCCGCCCGACGCCGCCTCCGGCGGCCGGTGCTTCGCCACCAGCGCGAGCAGCTCGGCCGGGTCGACCGGGGACCCGACGATCGCGTCCGCCCCCAGCTCCAGCACCGGCGCCGCGCGGCGGCGCGTGCCCGGGTCGACCGCGCCGACCAGCAGGGCGGCGGGGGCCACGTCCTTCAGCGCCTCGAACGCCTCGAGCATCTGGTCGTCGAGCCGGCTGACGTCGATCACGGTCAGGTCCGCGGCCGAGCGGGTCTGCGCGGTCAGCGCCTTGAACGGGCTGGCCAGGCGGGTGACGGTGTGGCCGGCGGCGGTCAGCGCGTCGGCGGCCTCGGCGAAGGCCTCGGCGTCCCGCCCCACGAACATCGCCTGCAACGCGTTCTCTTCGGCCACGTGGCTTCTCCGCTACGGCGGCGGCGGCGCCTGCCAGCTCGGCTCGTCCTCCGGCGCGGCCAGGGCCTCGGCCAGCGACAGGTCCTCCGGCTGTTCTTCCTGCCGGGCGCCCGGCAGGATGACCAGGAACGTCGAGCCCTCGCCCGCCCGGCTCGACACGAGCAGCCGCCCGCCGTGCTCCTTCACGATGTTGCGGCAGAGGAACAGCCCGATCCCCGAGCCGCCCCGCTCGTCCTTCGTCGTATAGAACGGCCGGAACACCTTCTCGACCACCTCCTCGTCCATCCCGTATCCGGTGTCGCTCAGCGCGATCTCCACCGAGTCGTCCTTGATCTTCCGTGTGGTGATCGTCAGCGTGCCCCCGTCGGGCATCGCCTGCCGCGCGTTCACGATGATGTTCAGGAAGACCTGCTTCAACTGGTTCGGGGCGCCCCTCACCGGGGGCAGGTCCGAGGCCAGTTCGGTGATCAGCTCGATGTTGTCGTTGCGGATCTGGTACCGGACCAGGGTCAGCACGTCGTCGAGCAGCCGGTTGACCCGCACGAGCTCCTCCTCGCTGCGCCGCCGCCGGCCGAACGACAGGAGGTGGTGGACGATCCCCGCGATCCGGTTGATCTCCTCGTTCATCAGCTCCAGCGGCGCCCGGCGCTTCTCCTCCGGGCCCGTCTCCGACAGGAGGATCTGCAGCCAGCCGGAGACCGTGGTCAGCGGGTTGTTCACCTCGTGGGCGACCCCGCCCGCGATCTGGCCCAGGGCCATCATCCGCTCGCGGTAGATCAGCTCGTCGACCACCGCCGGATCGGCCACCGCCTCGATCAGCACGAACGTGCCGCTGTGCGTGCCGGGGATCGGCTGGGCCGACCAGCGGCGGACCCGATAGGCCGTCGGCTGCTCGCCCCGACGCGTGAAGAAACAGGTGCTCGGCTTCGACTCCGAATGGATCTCCACCTCCTCGAAGTTGGCGAACAGCCGCCGCCAGTCCTGCCCCACCACGCGGCCCACCGGCAGCTCCCCCGAACCCGGGCACTGCGTCGCGAATAACGCCCGCTCCCGCTTGTCCACCAGGAGCACCGCCTGGACGTGCGTGATCGAGTTCTCCGGCAGTTTCCCGCCGCTCAACAGCCCGAGCGCCGCTTGCCCGTCCTTGTCGCCATTCATGTCGTCTGCTTTCCCTATCGCGCACGGCGCCTATAGCCGGCGCTATCTCGCATATCGACATGTCGGAGCGAAACCTTTAGTCCGTTCTGGCCCGCGCGGCCCCAATGTTTGTCTGTGTTCAGCCGGGGCGAGGGGAGGGGAGTTCCCTGCAGCCCCGAAGGGGCGAAATATGGCAGCCCAGCGTTCCCAGGGCGCTGCCCTGGGCTATCGCATGACGCCCTTTCAGGGCTGCGGGGCCCGTCGTCCGGCGTTGCTGAACAGGCACCAATGTTCAGGCCGCTCGGCCGCCCGGGGACCCGTCCGCTATGGATGGCGGGCGACGACAGCGGTCCACGTCAAGCTCGGGGGAGAACGATCTTCCGGATCCGCGGCCCGGCGGGCGCGGCGGTGCCCGGCTCAGCCGGCGGCCCCGTGCTCGATCACGGTGACGTGCTCTCCCCGGAAGTGGCGGATGTTGCCCCGGCTCATGCGGAGCGCGATCCCGAACCGGACGTCGACGTCGGCCACCGTCCCGGCGAACCGCCGGCCCCGCTCCTCCAGCACGATCCGCCGGCCGAGCGTCGCCGACAGCTCGCGCCACCGATCGTTGATCGCCTCCAGGTCCCGGTCGAGCTTGATCCGGTACCACCGGTCGAGATGCCGCAGGAGCGCGCGGATCAGGCCCAGGCGGTTCACCGGCTCGCCGGCCGCCTCCGACAGTGACGTGGCCAGGTCCGCCATCTCCGACGGAAACTCCCCCTGCGCCGCGTTCACGTCGATCCCGATCCCCAGCACGAGGTCCCGGCCCGCCGCCGTCTCACGGGCCTCGACCAGGACCCCCGCCACCTTGCGGTCACCGACCAGCACGTCGTTCGGCCAGCGGATCATCGCCGGCAGCCCGACGCTCGACCGGATCCCGTCCGCCGCCGCCAGCGCACCGATGATCGTCGTCATCGGCACACTCTCCCGCCGGATCGGCGGCCGCAGAAGAACCGACGTCCAGATCCCCACCCCCGCCGGCGACCACCACCGCCGGCCCAGCCGGCCCCGCCCCCGCGTCTGCCGCTCGGCGAACACCGCCGTCCCCTCCTCCGCCCCCTCATCCGCCAGCTCCCGGATCACGTCGCTCGTCGACGTCACCCGCCCGTACACGTGGACCCGCCGGCCGACGACCCGTGTGTGCAGGTCCCGCCGGATCCGCTCCGCGTCCAGCGTGTCCGGCTCCGACCGCAGCTTCAGGCCCATCGCCTCGCGCTCGTCGATCTCGTAGCCGCGGGCGCGCAGCTCGCCCAGTGCCTCGCCCAGGTCGAGGCCAGAGGCGGCGACCGCCGCCTCCGCTCGCTCCCGGGCCAGCCAGCCGGGCCGCGCCCCGCGAAGCTTCTCGAGCAGTCGGTCGCTCACCGCGCCTCCACGTCCAGCGAGATGTCCAGGGCGGGCGCCGAATGGGTGATCGCGCCGACCGAGATCCAGTCGACCCCCGTCTCGGCCACCGCCCGCACCGTCTCCAATGTGATCGAGCCGGACGCCTCGATGGTCGTCTCGCCGCCCAGCTCGCGGATGGCCGCCACCGCCTCGCGCATCTCCGGCGCCGACATGTTGTCCAGCATCACGATGTCCGCACCCGCCTCCGCCGCAGCCCGCGCCTGGCCCGGCGACCCGACCTCCACCTCCACCCGCATCGAGCCGCCCGCCCGCTCCTTCGCCGCGGCCACCGCCTCGCCCGCCGACAGGCCCGACGCCGCCAGGTGGTTGTCCTTGATCAGCACCTGGTCATAGAGCCCCATCCGGTGGTTCGTCCCGCCGCCGACCGCCACCGCGTATTTCGACAGCGCCCGCCAGCCGGGCGGCGTCTTCCGCGTGTCCAGGATCGCCGCCCCCGTCCCCGACACCGCGTCCACGTACCGGCGCGTCAACGTCGCCATCCCCGACAGCCGCTGCAGAAAGTTCAGCAGCGTCCGCTCCGCAGTCAGCATCGCCGCACACGGCCCGGCCACGACGCCGATCTCCGTGCCCGGCTCCAGCTCGGCGCCGTCAGACAGCGCCCGCTCGAGCCGCAGGCCCTCCCCGACCTGCTCGATCAGCCGGCGGACGACCGGCATGCCCGCCAGCACACCCGGCTCCTTCGCGATCAGCCGGCCGGACGCCGCGACCGACCGATCGATCAGCGCCTCCGTCGTCACGTCGCCCGGCCCGACGTCCTCCGCCAGCGCCCGCGCGATCAGCTCGTCCAATTCGTCCGGTCCGAGCGGGAATGCGGCCACAGAATCCTCCTCGTCGGCAGTATATTCCCGCGCTCTCCGGGTGTCAATCACGCGCGCCGGGTCCCGTCTGACCCCACGCCGCCGGCAGCCCGACTTCCCGGCGCCCCACGCCGCCGAACGCGCGCAGTTTGACGGCTCACGTGAGCCACCCAGATGTACGCGTTCTTGGCCCGATGTTGCAGGGAGGCCCGACCTGCGCCCATGTTGGTCGGGCTTCGGCCGGACGAAGGGCTTTGTGCTGCTCTGGCGGACCGAGCCGGCGTCGCCGACGCCGGCCCGAGATGCGGGCTTGCGGAATCCGCCGCG
>JAWODX010000109.1:0-15298 GCA_046483085.1 Planctomycetota bacterium | reverse complement strand
GACTGCATTCCCATGGGCCCTCGTTTCCGAGAACTCCTCGGAAACATCCGCTGAGACCTCTGGCGGAACGCGTTCCTGGTGAGTTCAGTGCCGCTGATGAGGCCGTGTTGAGATACCTGGCCACGCTGTTCTGGTGCCTGCGCGGCCGCTTGCCGGGCATTGCTCTTCGGCAGCGAGGGTATTGCCCGGCGGCCGGCCTTGCCGCGGATTGAGGCGGCGCTATACTGGCGCGGACCTGACGATGAACAAATACGGCCGGCAGTCGGGGCCCGAGGGCCGATGGCAGAACGCCCCAATATCCTGCTGATCACCAGCGATCAGCAGCACTGGAACACGCTGGGCGTGTTCAACGACGAGATCGAGACGCCGAACCTGGACCGACTGGCCGCCGACGGGGTGGCGTTCACGCGTGCCTACACGACGAACCCGACGTGCACGCCGGCGCGGGCGTCGCTGATCACCGGGCAGTATCCGAGCCAGCACGGGGCGTATGCGCTGGGCACGAAGCTGCCCGAGGACGCGCACACGGTGGGCGAGGATTTCGGGGCGGCGGGATACCGCACGGCGCTCGTGGGGAAGGCCCACTTCCAGCCGGTCCGCGGCAGCGACGAGTTCCGCTCCATCGAGTCGGTCCCGCTGATGCAGGACCTCGGTTTCTGGCGCGATTTCCACGGCCCGTTCTACGGGTTCGAGCACATCGAGCTGGCCCGGAACCACACCGACGAGTACCTGGTCGGCCAGCACTACGCGCTGTGGATGGAGGAGCAGGGATGCGCGAACTGGCGCGACTATTTCCGCCCGCCGACCGGCCGCCGGGAAACGTCGAAGCACAAGTGGCTCATCCCGGAGGAGTATCACTACGACCGATGGATCGCCGAACGGACGTGCGCGCTGATGCAGCGGTACCAGCAGGCGGGAGAGCCCTTCTTCCTCTGGGCGAGCTTCCTCGACCCGCACCCGGCGTACCTGGCGCCGGAGCCGTGGGACACGATGTACGATCCGGCCGGGCTGACCGTCCCCGAGCCGGTGGAGGGCGAGCACGAGAAGAACCCGCCGCACTTCCGGCTCACCCAGCAGGGCCGGCCGGACTTCTCGGCCTGGGAGGAGCCGGGCGGGAACAGCATGCACGGCTTCCATTCGCACATCCACCACACGCGCGCGTCGCTGGCGAAGGACATCGCCGTCTACTACGCGATGGTCTCGCTGATGGACAAATACATCGGGGTGATTCTGGACCGGCTGGCGGAGCTCGGGCTCGCCGGGAACACGGTCGTCGTGTTCACCACGGACCACGGGAACCTGTACGGCCAGCACGGGCTGACCGCGAAGGGGGCGTTCCACTACGAGGATCTCATCCGCCTGCCGTTCCTCGTCCGCTGCCCGGGGCAGGCGAACGTCGGCTCGCAGAGCGCAGCGCTCCAGTCGCTCGTCGACCTGCCGGGGACGTTCCTTTCCCTGTGCGGGATCGATGCCCCGCGGGCGATGGTCGGGGTCGACCAGAGCGGGGTCTGGCTCGGGCGCGCCGAGAGCGCCCGCGACCACGTCGTCGTCGAGAACCGTCACCAGCCGACGACGATCCACGTCAAGACGTACGTCGACGAGCGGTACAAGCTCACGGTCTACTACAACCGGGACTACGGCGAGCTGTTCGACCTGGCCGAGGATCCGGGCGAGACGGACAACCTGTGGTCCGACCCGGCGGCGCGGGAGCTGAAGGCGGAGCTGACCAGGCGGCTCCTCTTCGCCGAGATGGGCAAGGAGCCGCTCTGGATGCCGCGCGTCTGGGGGGCGTGAGCAGGGTGGAAAGGGCGAACAACCCGACGGCAGCGAGAGCCGAACGATGAAGGTCGCCTACATCGTGGGCACGTATCCGACGCCGAGCGAGCGGTTCATCGAGCGCGAGGTCCGGGCGCTGGGCGAGCTGGGAGTCGAGGTGACGGTGTATCCGCTCGCCTGCGGGGCGGGGGTGGCGTGTCCGTGGTGCGTGCTGGGCCGGCACGTGTGGCTGGGGATGCTGCCTCGGACGTGGCGGGCGATCCGGCGGTTCCCGGCGGGCAAGCTGGCGGGCCTGAGTTTCACGGCGTGGCGCGAGTTTCCCGGCGGGCTCGACCGCGCCGCCCGGGTGGCGCGGGACGTCGAGGGCCGGGCGATCGAGCACGTGCACGCACACTTCGCGACGAAGCCGGCCGCGGTCGGCCTGATGGTCGCCGCGATGACCGGCCTGCCGTTCACGCTGTCGGCGCATGCCCGCGACGTGTTCGTCGACGGCGTGGCGCTGGCGCAGAAGGTGGGCGCGGCCCGGCGGGTGGCGGTGTGCAGCCGGGCGGCTCGGGACGCGCTGGAGGAGCGGATCCCGGCCGCGCTGCACGGCCGGCTGCAGGTGGTGCGGCACGGCCTGGATGCGTCGCGGTTCGAGTTCGCCGCCGACCGGCCGGTGCACGAGCCGGTGCGCGTGCTGGCGGCGGGGCGGTTCGTGGAGAAGAAGGGCTTCGACGTCCTGATCGACGCGATGGTCGAGCTCGACGACTGTGCCTGTGAGCTGGCCGGTTCGGGGCCGCTGGAGGGTTCGCTGCGGCGGCAGGTCGATCGGCTCGGGCTGGCCGACCGGGTGACGTTCCCCGGCTGGCTGCCGCCGGACGAGGTGCGCGAGCGGATGGTGAATTCGGACGTGCTCGTGGTGCCGTCGCGGGTGGCGCGGGACGGCGACCGGGACGGCGTGCCGAACGTGCTGCTAGAGGCGGCGGCGGTCGGGCTGCCGATCGTGGCGTGCGACGCGGGCGGGATCGACGAGTTCGTGCACAACGCGGAGACCGGGCGGCTGGTGCCGCCGACGGATCCGGAGCTCGTGGCCGGCGCGGTCCGGTCGGTACTGTCGACGCCGGAGACGACGCGGCGGTTCGCCCGGGCGGCGCGGAAGAAACTGGAAAACGAGTACGATCTGCGCGACAATGTGAGGCTCTTGATGGAGAGCGTCCTCCGGCCGGGACCCAGCGACCCTTGACCGAAGAACACCTCGGGCGCCGCATCGCGCGCGCGATGATCACCATCTTCGTCTTCCAGCTCTTCTGGAAGTTCGGCGGGTTCATCGTCAGCACGTTGGTCTTCCGCGAGTTCGCCACCGCCGGCGAGAAGCACATCTTCGACGCGTACAACTTCGCGGAGGGGACGGTCTTCTGGGCGCTGTACGTGGTCTTCGACAAGTTCGTCTTCCCCGTCTTCCTGCCGCTGTTCAGCGACGAGCGGGAGCTGCGCGGCGAGGAGGAGGCGTGGCGGTTCGCGAACACGTTTGCGAACCTGCTGATGGCGGCGCTGCTGGTGGCGGTGGCGGCGTGCATCGTGTGGGCGCCGGAGGTCGTCGACTTCATCGCCGGGGAGTGGCGGGCCCATCACCCGGACACGGCCAGCACCGCGGTCCGGTTTATCCGGGTCATGCTCCCCGCCCTGTTCTTCGTGGCGCTCGGCTCATTCACCCACGCGCTGCTCAACTCGTACAAGCGGTTCGCCCCCGCGGCGGCGGGCGCGGGGATGCACCGGTTCGTCCACGCGGTCATCTTCCTGCTCGCGTTCAAGGTGTTCGGGGCGCCGGCGATCTGGGCGGCGCTGGCGTTCGTGCTCGCCTCGCCCGCCAAGCTGATCACGCATGCGTTCGGGCTGAAGGGGAAGCTTCGCAAGTACCGACCGCGCATTCCCTACTGGCGCGAGATCGCCCGGCTGGGGCGGCGGTGGCTGGCCGAGATGGCCGGGGTGACGGCGGTGGTGCTGGGGATCGGCTACGCCGGGGGGATCGCGGCGACGGGCGAGCTGGTGAAGCTCGGGCTGCTGACGGGGCTCGTCTTCCTGTGCGGGCGCGGGCTGTTGTCGTGGCTGGGGACCCGGCGGCTGGCCGAGCGGACCCTCCTGCAGAAGGTGTACCTGCTGGCCTATCCGGTGCTGATGGGGGAGGTGATCGCGCGGGTGCGCGACCTGGTGCAGGACAGCTACGCGACGCACTTCGAGGAGGGCGGGCTGTTCGGCGCGATCAAGTATGCCAAGAAGGTGGGCGACGCGCCGATGGCCATCATCCCGCTCGCGCTGAGCATGGCGATGTTCCCGTATCTGTGCGACATGTTCACGCGCAAGAACCTGGCGGGCCTGGCCGAGACGGTCGGCCATGCGTTGAAGATGATCGCGCTCTTCTTCCTCCCGCTGACCGTGATCACGGTGATCCTGCGGCTGCCGGTGATCGAGATCCTCGCGTCGAAGGAGGTCGTCGAGGCCGACCTCATCGGGCCGACGGCGCTCGCCCTCGCGTTTTACTCGCTCTCGTTCGTCTTCTATGCATCCGAGATGGTGCTGATGCAGACGTTCTTCTCGCTGCAGAACACGTGGCTGCCGACGCTGATCGGCGCCCTCGCGTCGTTCGGGCAGGTCGGGTTCCTGTACGCGCTGTTCCGGATCATGAAGGGCGGTGAGTCGGCGGCGAAGACGTGGCTGACGGGGACCGGGGCGACGCCGTTCATCATCGTGGCACTGGCCTACCCGATCTCTCGGGCGGTCAAGAACCTGATCCTGGGCGGGGCGCTGCACGCCCGGATCCGACTGTTCCACCTGCACGATCTCGTCGTCTTCCTGCCGAAGGTCGCGGCGGTCAGCGGGGCCACCGGGCTGGCGACGTGGGCGGTGTGGCAGGCGGTCCGCGGGCTGAGCCCGGCCGGGGTGCTCAAGTTCGTGCGCCTCGGGGTCCCTTCGCTCGCGGCGCTCGCCGTCTTCGTCGGGGCGCTGTTCGTGCTGCGGTGGGTCGGCTGGTCGATCGCCGAGTTCGACATCATCCTGCGGTGGCTGCGGGAGACCGGCTGGCAGAAGATCAGGGCGCGCCTGCCGGGCGGGTCGGCCTGATCGTCCGGCACCTCAAGTAAGGAGATCGGGCCGGTTCGTCCTCAGCCATTCGAGCACGTCATCTCGCAGGGTGTTCGCGAACCGGATCAGCTCGACAGCCTCGTCCACCGTTGTTGCTCCCGCGTAATCGTATTCGACCGTATTCCGCTTGATCCGGCAGGCGTCAAGGTAGGCCGCGTCCGCGCGCCGTTGTGCTCCCAGCACTTCGGGCAGTGCCCGGAGAGTGCGGTAGTGAGCCCGGTTTCGCTCGGGCCGGAAGCCGCTTCCGTACAACAAGATCGTACACAGCTTCAGGGCGGCGTTGTAGGCGATGGCGAATCGCCAGTCGCTGGACAGATCTTCATCACGGGCATCGTCGAGGTCCCGATCCACAATGGCGAGGAGATTGCTGACCTCCTGGGAGCTCGTCGTATGCGGCCGAAGCCATCCACTGCTACGCCATTGCTCTAAGGTCATCCTCGGTTCCCACAACGAACAACTTCGACGAATCCATGACGCTGCTCACGAAGTGGTCATTCCGGTCCCGACGCTCGGCGAACTCCCGCGGCCTGAGAATGTGCGGGTTGATTTCCCGCCCGATCGTCTCCGAAGCCTCCGCCAGGCGAGCGGCTACATCGCGAAGCCCCACATCGCCGATGACCATCAGGTCCACATCGCTCCCAGCGTCCGGAGCCCCCTCGGCCACCGATCCAAATACGAAGGCAGCGCGGACCCCCTCCCGGCCAACCGCCCGACGCAGAACGTCGACTAGGCCGGAGGTCTTGAGAACAAGCCTGTGAATATCGGCGAAGAGCGGATGCTCGCGGTTCGCCGAATAATACAACCGGTTCCCGTCCCGACGAGACTTCAGGAGATCGAGCCGGGCCAGCTTCTTCAGTTCCTGGCGGACCGTCGAAACGCTCAGGCCTGACCGCCGCTCGATCCCGCGCATGTGCAGTTCCTCCGCCTCCACGCCGAATAAGAGGCGGAAGATCTCCGCTCGGACGCGCGACGACAAGATGTCAGGTAACAACCCCATGTCTGTTCGGTTTCACCTAACAATTGTTCGGTTTCACCATACATTATGCATCGGCCTCCGCTCGCTGTCCAGTCACGACCCGCAGAATCGCCGGCGCGCTCGCTCGGCGCGGGGTCAGGCGAAGTCGGGGCTGCGGAAGACGATGTTCTGGAGGCCGGCGAGGAAGGCGTGCTCGGTCTGTTCCTCGGTCAGGCCGGTCACGTCGAGTCCCTCCCGTTCGAGGAAGTGACGCCAGGCCGACTGGAACCTGGGTCGGCCGCTGAGGACGACGCGCTCGTATCGGTCGAGGAGCCCGTGTCCCCGGAGGGCGTGGATGTCTTCGCCGGCGATGGCGCCGACGAACACGCTGCCGAGCTGGTGGGGTTCGAACTGGCCGGACTGGTCGAGGATGCGGACGAGGAAGAAGGACCGGGGGAGGCCGTACCGTTCGGCCCATTCGGCGCCGCGGTCGAGCAGCGATTCGTCGCACGGCTGCATCCGCTCGGGGGGGAGGGCGCCGGAGAGGATGGTTTCGGTGCGGACCACGTGGTCGAGTTCGCCGGCGAGGGTGGTGACGCCGCCGGCGATCCGCCCCTCGGCGTCGACCTGGATCGCTTTGGTGTGGGAGCCGAGGTGGACGTAGAGGAGCGGGCCGTCGAGCGAGAGGGTCTGCAGGGCGCCGAGGACCTCGGTCTCTTCGCCGCGGATGATGTCGGTCTCCGGGGCGCCGTCGAGCCCGCAGCCGATCTCGCCGACCCGGACCCCCCGGACGTAATAGATCGAGAGACCGCCGTGGTCGGGGTAGTCGACGCGCTCGACGGCGGCGGCGAGGTCGTCGGGCCCGACGGGCGCGGCCAGGTGGGGCAGGTCGACGAGGCCGAGCCGCGAGGTGATCATGCCGGCGGCGAGCGCGAGGTCGGGGATATCCGCCCCGGCGCGGCTGGCGGCCTGCTCGATGGCCGCGTCGATCCCCCCTTTCAGCATGGCGGGGCTGCCGGTCCGGGCGGTCTCGCGCACGCCGACCTGGAGCTCGGTCCGGGCGATCACCTTCCCCTCGCGAAGGAGCCAGACGCGGGTGTTGGTGGTTCCACAGTCAATGGCCAGAAAGGCGGCGGGGACGGATCGGGGCATGGGGGCATACGTGCGCGGCCTCAGCCGGCCGCGGCCACGTCCTCCTCCTCATCGAATTTGACGGATACCTGCGTGGAGACGCCGGGCTCCTGCATGGTAATGCCGTAGAGGGCGTCGGCCAGGGCCATGGTGCGGCGCGCGTGGCTGATGACAATGAACTGGGAGTCCTGGAGGAAGTCGCGGAGCAGGCTGCAGAATCGGTCGATGTTGCTCTCGTCGAGGGCGGCGTCGACTTCGTCGAGGATGCAGAACGGGCTGGGCTTGGAGCGGAAGATGGCGAAGAGGAGTGCGACGGCGGTCAGTGCTTTTTCACCGCCGGAGAGGAGTGTGATCGAGGCCGGGTCCTTGCCCGGCGGGCAGGCGATGATGTCGATCCCCGCGTCGAGGATGTCCACGCCTTCCTCCAGCTCGATGTCCGCCCGACCGCCGCCGAACAGCTTGCGGAAGATGACCTGGAAGTTGTCGCGCACGTCCTGGTAGGTGGTCCGGAACATCTCCCGGCTCCTGCGGTTGATCTTGCGAATGATCTCCCGCAGCGTGTGCTCCGCCTTCTGCAGGTCCTCCTGCTGGCTCTTGAGCTGGGCGGCCCGCGCCTGCAGCTCTTCCAGCTCCTCGATGGCGTAGGTGTTGACCGAGCCCATCGACTTCATCTTCCGCTCGACCTCGGCCAGCTCGGCCTGCACCGCGTCCCAGTCACGGTCCGGGAGCTCGTCGCCCTTGTGGCGGTCGGCGAGCGAGCATTCGAACTCGGAGGCGGTCCGGTCTTCCAGGTTCTCGATCTTCATGGCGAGCTGGGCGGTGTGCATGTTGAGCTCGTGGAGCCGCTCGTCGACCTCCTTCGCCTGCCGGTTGGTCTCGTCCCGCTCCTCGCGCTGTTCCCGGAACCGGCCGCGGACGAGTTCGAGGCGGTTGGCCGCCTGTGCCTTCTCCGAGCCGAGGCGGCCGCGCTGCTGCAGCAGCTCGCCGATCTCGCGCTTCCGGTCGAGCACGTTCTGGTGCGCCTGGCGGCGCCGGTCGGCGCCGTCGGCGACCCGGCGGCGGGCGTTGTCGAGCTGCGTGCCGCGGTCGGCGATCTGGCTGCCCAGCTCTTCGACCCGCCGGGCCAGCGCCTGTTTCTTCTCGATCCGGCCCGCCTGGGCGACCTCGAGTTCGGTCGCCTCGTTGCGCGCCTCGTCGCGGGCCTCCTCGGCCCGGTCGTACTCGGCCTTCTGCCGGGTCAGCGCGTCGTGCAGGTCCGCCTCGGCCCGTTTCAGCCGGTCGGCCTCCGCCCCGAGCTCCTCCGCCTGTGTGTCCAGCGACTCGATGAGGGAGGCGTTTTCGGTGCGTTCGCTCTCGCCGGCCTCCACCTCGGTGTCCAGCCGCTTGATGGCGGCCTCGAGGTTGGTCCGTTCGGCCCGGGTCTCGGCCTGCTCGGTGCGGTTCGCCTCGATCCGGTCGGCGACCCGCTGGACGGCGGCCGCGGCGTGCTCGGCCTGTTCGCCGAGCGCCCCGCGCTGGCGCCGGGCCCGCTCCAGCTCGGCCTCCAGGTCATCCCGGCGTGCTTCCAGCTCGCGCAGCTCGCTGCGGCGGGAGATGACGCCGGACCCTTCCCGCGCCGCGCCGCCGCGCGAGACCCCGTGCGGGTTGACGAGCTGGCCGTCGAGTGTCGCGTAGCGGGCGGCGCGCCCGTCGGGCGCGGCCAGCTCGGCGGCGGCGTCGAGGTCGCGCACGAGCAGCACGTCGCCGAGCAGGAAGCGGAGGGCCGATCGGAATTCGGGCGGGCAGCGGACGACGTCGAGGGACCGGCCGACGACGCCCGGCCGGTCGGCGTCCTCCGGGCCGGCGACCGGCACGTCGCCGACGGCATCCAGCGGCAGGAACGCCGCCGTGCCCGTGTCGCTCCGGGCGAGGAATCGCATGGCGTCGGCCATCGCCTCGAAGCTCTCGGTGACGACGAGCTGGTCGTTGGTCCCGAGGGCCGCCTCGATGGCGGGGGCGTGTTCCACGTCGACTTCGATGGCGTCGGCGACGACCCCGCGGACGCCGTGCAGGGCGGGCTCGCCGTTCGCCGCTGCCGCCAGCAGGTGCCGGGTCCCGCCGCTCAGTCCCTCCTGCTTCTCTTCCAGGTCGTTCAGCAGGTCGAGCCGCGACCCGGCCGCGGCGAGCTCCGACCGTCGCTCGTTGATCGATTCGCTCAGCTCCTCGATCTGGCGGCCGATCCGCCGCCGCTCCTCCTCGGCGCCCACGCGCTCCTGGTTGAGCGCCTGCAGGTCGCGCTCGAGCCGGGCCATTGTGTCGCCCAGCTCCTGCTTCTGGCGGTTGGACCGGGCAAGATGGCGGCGGTGCTCGGCGAGCCGGCCGGCGAGCCGCTCGTCGGCCCGGAGCAGCGATCGCCGCTGCGTGGTGATGCTGGTCAGCTCGTTGCGGCAGCCGGCCCGCTCGTTCGCCAGGTCGACGGCCTGCGCGCGCTTGTCCTCCATGTCGGCCCGGATGGCGGCCAGCCGGCCTTCCATCTGTTCGACCGCCTTCCGGCGTTCGGCCACCGCCCGCTCACCCCGTTCGATGGCCTCGTCGAGCTCGGCTCGCTGGGCGGTGTCCCGTTCGAGCTCGTCGTGCATCATTTCCAGTGCCGCCTCGCCCCGGGCGATCTCGGCTTTCGTCGTCTCCTCCAGCTTGTCGAGTTCGACGACCCGCTCCTCGTTCATGCGGATCGCGTCCTCGGCGCCCTGGATGCGGCTGCTGATTCGGACGTCCTCCGACTCCAGATGCGAGATCTTCTGCTCCGCCTCGATGACCGCGGTCTCCAGCTCGGACAGCTCGGCTTCGAGCCGCTCGACGGCGGCGTGGAGGCCGCCGCTCTTTGCCTTCACCTCCGCCAGCTCCCGGTCGGCCTTGTCCCGCTCGGCGACCAGGGTGTCGTACCGGTGGAGTGCGAGTGCGACGGCGAGCTCGCGCCGCTGGTCGTCGAGCCGCTTCCATCGCCGGGCCTTGGCGGCCTGGTACTTGACCGAGCGCGTGCGGCGCTCCACCTCGTCGATGATGTCGTTCAGGCGCTGGAGGTTGGTGTCGACGCGGTCCAGCTTTCGCAGGCAGGTTCGCTTCTGGGTCTTGTACTTGCTGATGCCGGCGGCCTCTTCGAAGATGGCCCGGCGGTCCTGGTTGTTCGCCGTGAGCAGCGCCTCGACCTTGCCCTGCTCGATGATCGAGTAGGCGTCCATGCCGATGCCGGTATCCATGAACAGGTCGCGGATGTCGCGCAGGCGGCAGCGCTGCTTGTTGAGCAGGTATTCGCTCTCGCCGCTGCGGTAGAGCCGGCGGCTGACGCTGATGGAGTCGTACTCGGTGGGCAGGACGCCCTTCGTGTCGGCGAGGGAGAGGGTGACCTCGGCGACGCCGGTCGAGCGGCGCGTCGGGCTGCCGTTGAAGAGGACGTCCTGCATCTCGTTGCCGCGCAGGGCCTTGACGCTTTGCTCGCCGAGCACCCACTTGACGGCATCGACGACGTTGCTCTTGCCACAGCCGTTGGGCCCGACGAAGACGGTCATTCCGGGCTGGAACCGGAACTCGGTCTTGTCCGCGAACGACTTGAAGCCGCGGATCTCGAGCTTCTCAAATCGCATTCAATCGCCTTCGAGGCCAGGGCTTGTCGACCCGGGTGCCTGCTCCTGACACGGTCCGCTGCCAGCCCCGGCAGAAACACAGGGCACAACCCCCCTGCATCCTGCCGGAGGCAGTGAACTCTATATCGTCATGCGGGTTCCAAACCTTTAGCGGGGATTTCGTGTCGTCGGTCGGCCGCGATCAGAGGATGTAGCGGCTGAGGTCCTCATCCTCGATGATGCCGCTCAATCTGTCGCGGACGAGTTCGGCGTCGACGGTGACCGTGTTCCCGGACATCTCGGGCGCGTCGAACGAGATCTCCTCCATCAGTGTTTCGAGGACGGTGTGGAGCCGGCGGGCGCCGATGTTCTGCATGCGCCGATTCGCCTGGACGGCGACGTCGGCGATCTCCTCCAGCGCGGCCGGCTCGAACCGCACGTGGACGCCCTCGGTGTTCAGCAGCTCCTCGTACTGGCGGGTCAGGGCGTTCTGGGGCTCGGTGAGGATGCGGAGGAACTCGGCCTTGCCCAGGTCGCCGAGTTCGACGCGGATGGGGAACCGGCCCTGGAGCTCGGGGACGAGGTCGGACGGCCGGGCGTTGTGGAACGCGCCGGCGGCGATGAACAGGACGTGGTCGCTCCGGACCATCCCGTAGCGGGTGAGCACCGTCGTCCCCTCGACCACGGGCAGCAGGTCGCGCTGGACGCCCTCGCGCGAGACGTCCGGCCCGCCGCTCTCCTTCTTCGTCGGCGTCGCGACCTTGTCGATCTCGTCGAGGAAGACGATGCCCGTCTCCTCGACGCGCCGGACCGCCTCGCGCCGCACCTTCTCCCGGTCGGTCATGTTCTCCGCCGCCTTCTGGGTGAGCAGCTCGCGGGCCTCGGCCACCTTGATCTTCCGCCGCACCGTCTGGGACGGGACCAGCCGCTCGAACATGTTCTGGAAATCGACCCCCATCTGCTCGACCCCCTGGTTGGAGATGACCTCGACGGTGGGGATCGCTTTCTCCTCGGTGCTGATCTCGACCTCCCGGTCGTCGAGCTGGCCGGCCCGAAGCTTCTCCCGGATCTTCTCCTTCGTCTTGCGGTGCGACGCCATCCGCCGGGCGTGCTCCTGGGAGTCGATCACCCCGTCCAGGTCGACCGGCGGCAGCAGCGCCTCGAGGATCTCGTCCTCCGCCTGCTCGCGGGCCTTGTCCAGCAGTCCCTCCCGCTCCTCGATCATCACCATGTTGTGGGCGGCCTCGGCCAGGTCGCGGATCATCGACTCGACGTCCCGGCCGTGGTAGCCGACCTCGGTGTAGCGGGACGCCTCGACCTTGACGAACGGCGCCTGGACCAGGCCGGCGAGGCGCCGGGTGATCTCGGTCTTCCCCACCCCGGTCGGCCCGATCATGATGATGTTCTTCGGCATGACATCCTGCCGGATCTCGGGGCCGAGCTGCTGCCGGCGCCAGCGGTTCCGGATGGCGATGGCCACGGCCCGCTTCGCCTTGTCCTGGCCGACGATGTACCGGTCCAGCTCCGCCACGATCCGGCGCGGGGTCAGGTCTCTCACGCGATCTCCTCCACGTAGATTTCGCTGTTGGTGTGGACGCAGATGCCGGCGGCGATGTGCAGCGCCTCGGCCACGATCGTCTTCGCGTCCAGGTCGGTGTTCGCGGCCAGGGCCCGCGCCGCCGCGACGGCGTAGCCGCCGCCCGACCCGATGCCCAGCACGCCGTCGTCCGGGTCGATCACGTCGCCCGAGCCCGAGACGAGCAGTGCCGAGCTCCCGTCGGCCGCGATGAGCATCGACTCGAGCCGCCGCAGGACCTTGTCGGTCCGCCACTCGCGGGCCAGCTCGTGCGCCGCCTTCCGAAGGTTCCCCTGCGCGTCCTTCAGCTTCCCCTCGAAGCGCTCCATGAGCGCGAATGCGTCCGCCGCCGAGCCGGCGAACCCGACCACCACCTTGCCGTCCATCAGCCGGCGCGTCTTCCGCGCCTTCGCTTTCACGATCGTGTCGCCCAGCGACACCTGGCCGTCGCCGCCGATCGCCGTCTTCCCGTCACGGGACACGCACAGAATCGTCGTTGACCTGAACATCGTCTGCTCCTTCTCTCGATCGGTCCGAAACGCTATGGTACGGCGCCCGGCGGGCCGTTGCAAGCCGCTGGCCGGCTGCGTGACATTCGGCGATCCGAGCCGGGCGGCCGGCGGAAGGCGTAAAGTGTCCGCACGGGGGGGGAAACGGCAACCCCAGGATCTGCACGGGCTGCAATTCGCCTGCCCGGGTGCGTCAAGATATTCTGGTTGCGGCAAACGTGACGATCCGCTCGTCCGGGGAGACGACCCGGAGCCGCTTCGCGGTCCGGTCCTGTCCCCGGCTCGCTCGTGCATTGCCCAGACTGGCCCGGATCTGCCGATTGCGCCGCCGGCGCGCCGGAGCAGGGGGACAGGTACCGGAAGCCGCTTCCGCGAGAGTGGAAGTGGGTCGGTGCGCCTCCCCTGATGCCGCATAACCAGAATCCGTTGATGCACCCCCTGTTCGGTTGGGGCGAGGTTTTTCTTGTAATTGTCGATTTTTTCGCCTATGATTTGGGATAGAGCGCGGAGAGGGAGGCAGAAGAGGGTTTTTGCACAGAACCCCATGATGTGGGGGTATGTCTTGACTGGGCTCGCAGACAAACCTGGACGGAGAAGCGTCGTGCTGCGGGCGATCAGCGTCTCGTGTTGAGGGGCATCCCGGTGGGCAGCGAATCCGAGCGTGACCGGCGTCCGTGCTTCGAGCCGCTGGAACGGCGGCTCCTGCTCGATGGGGTCATCGATCCCATCGTCCCTGCTGCGGGAGAGGCCGCCGACCCCGCGCCGTCGTTTGTCATCGACCAGGATTCCTACGACGCTTCGAGCATTCTCGTCCGGTTTGCTCGGGAGACCGACGCGGCGCGGACGACCGTGGGCGCGTCGGCCGTCGCCGCCGACACCGAGCTGTTCTCGGTTCGGCAGGGGTGGGAGCACGTGCCCGGTCTGGCCACGGTCGAGCTGGCCGAGGGTGTGTCCGTTCACGACGCGCTCGACTACTACGGCAGCAGCCCCGAAGTCATCTACGCCGAGCCCAACTATCGCGTCCGCGTCTCGGCTCCCGTGATCTCCGACGACCCGATGTTCTCCAGCCTCTGGGGAATGAATAACACGGGCCAGACGGGGGGCACGCCGGACGCCGACGTGGATGCGCCCGAGGCCTGGGGGATCACCACCGGGGATTCGTCCGTCGTGGTCGCCGTGATCGACACCGGGATCGACTATACCCACCCCGACCTCGCCGCCAACATGTGGGTGAACCCGGGCGAGATCGCGGGCAACGGGATCGACGACGACGCGAACGGCTTCGTCGACGACATCTACGGCTGGGACTTCCGCAACAATGACAACGATCCGATGGACGATAACAGCCACGGCACGCACGTGGCGGGGACCGTCGGCGCCGTGGGCAACAACGGCACTGGGGTCGCGGGGGTCAACTGGGACGTCCGGCTGATGGCCCTCAAGTTCCTGGACGCCGAGGGGGAGGGGTTCATCAGCGATGCCATCGGCGCCATCGACTACGCCACGATGATGAAGACCGAGCACGGCGTCGACGTCGTGGTCGCCAATAACAGTTGGGGCGGCGAGGGGTTCTCCGCCTCGCTGCGCGATGCCATCGAGGCGAGCGGGCAGGCCGGCATCGTCTTCGCGGCCGCCGCGGGGAACGACGGCCAGAACAACGACGACACCCCGAACTATCCCGCCAGCTACGATCTGGACAACATCATCAGCGTGGCGGCGACGAACCACCGCGACGAGCTCGCCTCCTTCTCCAACTACGGCGCGACCAGCGTCGACCTCGCCGCGCCCGGCGTCAGCATCCGGAGCACCGTCCCCGGCGACTACCAGTACAAGAGCGGCACCTCAATGGCCACGCCCCACGTGAGCGGAGCCGTCGCGCTCCTCCGGAGCCACCGCCCCGGCTGGAACTATCAGCAAGTCATCGACCGGATCCTGACGAGCGCCGACGAGGTCCCCGATCTGGACGGCAAGACCGTGACCGGCGCCCGCCTCAACGCCTACAAGGCCCTGGTCACCGGCGCGGCCGGGACGGTGTTCGACGACGCAAACCGGGACGGTGTGCTGGACGACGGCGAGGCCGGGCTGGCGGACTGGACGGTCTACGCCGACGAGAATACCAACGGCGAGTTCGACGCCGGCGAGCCGTCGGCCACCACCGACGCCCGCGGCGAATACGTCCTCCCGCTCGCCCCCGGCTCGTACACCCTCGCCCTGATCCAAGACGACGGCTGGGGCGGGACCGTCCCCGAGGGCGGGACGTACAGCATCGACTTGACTGCCGGCGAACTGGTCAAGGACCTGCATTTCGGGAACGCGCCGACCGAGGTCATCGTCGATAATGCCGACGGCGCGGGTGTGGCGATCGTCGGCAACTGGCGGACCGATACCTTCGTCTCCGGCTACTACGACACGAACTACCTGCACGACCGGAACGGCGGGAAGGGCAGCAAGAGCGTGACATTCACGCCGAACATCGTGGCCTCCGGCCAGTACGAAGTCCTGGTCTGGTATCCGTCGAGTGCGGAGTACTACGGTCCGGACGTGCCGGTCGATATCTTGCACACGAGCGGGACGGACACGGTCCTGATCGACCAGAGCACCCCGGGCGGGGCGTGGGAGTCGCTGGGCGTCT
>JAWODX010000492.1:0-3239 GCA_046483085.1 Planctomycetota bacterium | reverse complement strand
GATGCAGCGCTCGTGGTCGATAACGATCGGGCTGTCGGCGTCGGCGCGGTACAGTGCCCCCGTCGGGCAGATCGTCACGCAGGGCGTGTCTTCGCACTGGCGGCACTGCAGCGGCACCACGAACCCCGCCCCCTGCTCGACGCTCACGCGCGAGCGGGGCGGGGGCGATTCGCAAATGGCCTCGAACAGGGTCCGGGAGGCCGAGTGCTCGACGGCGCACGCCATCTCGCACGACTTGCACCCCAGGCATCGACCCACGTTGACGACGATCATGTTCTTCATTGTGTCGAGTTCCGCCTTTCCTCGCTCGTGCCGGGGTCGGGCCCTTTCCGGCTCAGTCTGCGGCGGCCGCCGCCTGTCCCGCCTCCGAGAGCATCGGCCGCAGCTTCAGCGCCGCCCGCTTCTTGTTGATGTGCTCGATCATCAGGTGAGCCGCCTTGATCGGGTCCGCCTCGTGGGCGAAGTACCCGCCGTAGTCCTCGGCCATCCCGCCGAACAAATAGTCCGACACCGCCTCGCTGCCCAGCACGGGCCACGGCATGCCCAGCGTGGTGAAGACGCCGGAGCAGGCGACGTAGAAGCCGATGGAGACGGCCTTCTCGGACATCCACTCGGGCGCGGCGCCGGCGGCGGGCAGGTCGCTCAGGCAGTCACCCAACCCGCCCTGCGCCTGCACGTTGCACAGGGCGACCAGGATGCGGCTGCAGTCGACGCAGGAGCCGAGGTGGAGGACGGGCGGGATGCCGACCGCCTCGCACACCTCGCGCAGGCCGGGGCCGCTCCACTCCGAGTCGGGCCGCATCAGGCCCGCCTTCCCCGACGCGATGGCCGCACACCCCGTCTCCACCACGAGCACGTCGTTCTTCACCAGCTCCTTGGTCATCTCCACGTGCCCGTAGTCGTGCGTGATCTTCGGGTTGTTGCATCCGACCACCCCGGCCAGGCCGCGAATCCGGCCCTCGATGATCGCGTTGTTCAGCGGCTGATAGGTGGCCCGGTAACGGCCGCCGAGGAACCCGTAGACGTTCTCGGCGGTGAAGCCGCCGACCAAGCGCTCGCGCACGTGCGGGATCTGGACGCGGTCCCGCCCGCGGTTGGGGTAGTTCTCGATGGCCAGGCGGACGATCTGCTTGGCGGTCTCCAGTGCGGCGTCCTCGCGGAACTCGATGTGTTCGACCTCCACGCCGGGGAAATGGCACTTGGGCGAGGTGGTGACCAGCTTGGTGTGGAAGGCCTCGGCCAGGTCGCCGAGCGCGGGCATGATGCACTGCACGTCCACGATCATGGCCTCGACGGCACCGGTGGTGATGGCGAGCTCCTGCTGGAGGAAGTTCCCGGCGAGCGGGATGCCGTGCCGCATGAGGATCTCGTTCGCCGTGCAGCACATGCCCGCCAGGTTGATGCCGTTTGCGCCTTTCTCTTCGGCCAGTTGGACGAGCTCGGGGTCGCGCGCCGCCGCCACGATCATCTCGGACAGCGTCGGCTCGTGCCCGTGCACGACCACGTTCACCTCGTCTTCCTTGAGGACGCCGAGGTTGATGGTGGCGGGGACCGGGGTGGGGGTGCCGAAGAGGACGTCGCTCAGGTCGGTGGCAATCATCGACCCGCCCCAGCCGTCACCGAGCGCCGCGCGGATCCCGTGCTTGAGCATGCTCTTCCACTCGTTCTCCACGCCGATGTGCGTGCAGTGCATGACCTGGACGATCTCGCGGTCGATCCCCCGTGGGATGACGCCCTGCCGTTCCCACTTCTCGCGGAGGGCCGCCGGGGCGCGGTCGAGGAAGCGGAGAGCGCCGTGCTGCTGGCCGAACTCGCTGAACGCCACCTCGGCCACCTCGCGGGCGAGGGTCTTTTTGTCCTTGCCGTCGGCATCGATCCCGTATTCTGCGGCCAGTGTACGGAGCTTGTCTTCCCCGATGATCTCGTAGTCCTCGGCTTCGCCCTCGGCGGCCATGAGGAGGGTGTGGGCGACATCGCGGCCGTGGTCCGAGTGGGCGGCGGCCCCGCCGGCGATCATGCGCACGAGGTTCCGAGCTGCGATCGTATCGGCGTTTGCGCCACAGATCCCCGTTCCTGGTTCGTCGGCGAACGGGTCGATGCGGCAGGGACCCATGTTGCAGTTGCGGCAGCAGAGGCCGAGGCTGCCGAAGCCGCATTGCGGCTGCATGCCCTCCCAGCGGTCCCAGGCGGTCGGCAGCCCGTCCGCATCCGCCTTGGCCAGCATGGCCTGGCTGGCCGGGTCATACGAACGCTGCCGATACCTCGCGTCGTCCTTCTCGGTCATTCTGTGGTCCTCACTTCCTCCCGCTCAAGACAAGTCCGCTTGTATTCGCTCCAGCAGGGTATCGATCGCCTGCCGGACGTTCTCTTCGACCTGCTCCAGCGAGCCCTGCCCGCGCCCCGCCGCGGCCACGCGGCTGCTGAAGGGAAGGGACCCGACGAGGCCGTCCTCTGCGATCGCGTCGGACAGGAATGCGCGGTCTGTTTGGTTCGCGACCTTGTTGGCGACGGGCCAGAAGTTCTCGAGCCCGATGTCGGCCGCCAGCCGCCGGATCCGCTCCAGGGTCTCCACGCTGCGCAGGCCGGGCTCGACGACGACGATCAGGCCGTCGACCGAGCGCGCGGTGGCGCGGCCGAGGTGCTCCAATCCTGCCTCCATGTCGACCACGAGGTCCTCATCTGCATTGAGCAACAGGTGATCGAGCAGTGCCTTGAGGAAGGCGTTCTCGGGGCAGGAGCAGCCGGTGCCGCCCTCGCGTTTCATCCCCATGACGATGAGCCGGAGACCGTCGTGGTCCAGGCAATACTTGGACGGGAGGTCGTCGACCTTCGGGTTGAGGCGGAAGTACGTGCCGGTTCGGCCCGGCTCGGTCCCCATGCGCTCGGCGATCAGATCGTTCATTTGCACGAGGGGGACGATTCGGTCGGGCGAGGGAACGTCGAGCGCAGCGGCGAGGTTCGGATCCGGGTCGGCGTCCACGACGAGCACCCGCCGGCCCTCTTGCGCGAGGCGCCGTGCCAGCAGGGCGCTGAGAACGGTCTTGCCGACGCCACCTTTCCCCGACACGGCAAGCTTCACGGTCAGATACCTTTCCTCTCTCGGACAGAAGGGTCGAGAGACGCGATCCGGCGGCGCCGATTTGCCGGTCCGAACCTCGCATCTGCAAATCGGCCATTGGTATCGTTACGAACCGCTTCCGAAAGCCAACAAGAACGCGCGTTGTCAGGGTGCAGCGCGC
>JAWODX010000432.1:0-3861 GCA_046483085.1 Planctomycetota bacterium | reverse complement strand
TTCACCGGCGGCCGATCCAACGAGCTTGCGAAGAAGGCGGGGGCGGTGCTGGATACGATCGAGGACGAGCATCGTGCGGATTTCACGCGCTGGACCGGGCGCACCGATATCTTCGAGGATTGTCGTGGCCTCCTCAAGTCGCTGATGAAGCACAATGTTGGGGCCGCTGGAATAGAGACCGAGGATCTTGGTCTCCACCCAAACCCAATCATTCTCGTCCCCCTCCGATGGGAGTGAGAAGCGGCCGGGCCGGCCGCTCGTTCCGCCTGTTCGCAGTCTACCCCGCCCCCTGATCCGTGTCAAGCTCGGCTCCGCTTGCAGCTCGACGGGGCAGGCCATAGAATCGCGGCCATGGCCGTCGATCCGCGCAACTCGAGCCCGGTCGCCTGTCTTCTCACCCCGGCTGCCAGCGGCGGCATCGCCGTGATCGAGGTGCGGGGGCCCGGTGCCGTCGGCCTGGTCGCCCGCGTCTTCCAGGCTGCGGCCCGGCGCGACTGGACCGCCGGGCCGCCGGGGCGACTGTACTACGGCCGCGTGGTCGACGGCGGTCGGCCGGTCGACGAGGTCATCATCCGTCCGCGGGGGCGGGGAGGGCCGGGCGAAGCCGTGGAGGTGAACTGCCACGGCGGGGTGGTGGCGGCCGGCGAGATCATGCGGCTGCTCGAAGCGGCCGGGGCCCGGGAGATCTCGCTGGAGGCGTACACGGCCCGCCGGGGACGGGATCGCGGGCTCGACGCCGTCCAAATCGAGGCGCTGCGGCTGCTCCCGCTTGCCCGGACGAAGCGGGCCGTCCAGATGTTGTGCGATCAGTTGAACGGGGCGCTGTCGGCGGCCGCCTCGGCGCTGGCGGAACACCCGGATGCTGCCGCGATCCGGCGGCTGTCGCGGTCTGCGGGGTTCGGGCGGGCGCTGGTCGAGCCCCGCCGGGTGGCGCTCGTCGGCCGGCCGAACGTGGGAAAGTCGACGCTGTTCAACGCCCTGGTGGGCCACCATCGAACCATCGTGTCGGCGACGCCGGGCACGACCCGCGATTACGTCGACGAGTTCATCGCGGTCGGCGGGTATCCGCTGGAACTCATCGATACGGCCGGCCTGTGGGAGGGCGGCGGGGTGGCCGGGCGCAAGGGAATGGACCTCGCCGGGCGGGTCAGCGGCGAGGCGGGGATCGTGGTCCTCGTGCTCGACGGCAGCCGACCGATCCTGCCTGACGAGATCGATGTCGCCGGGGCGCTCGCCGCCGGCCGCGCCGTCGCCGTGCTCAACAAGGCCGACCTGGAGCAGGAAGCGGAGCGCGCCGGGCTGCCTGCGGACTTGCCGGTCTGTTCCGTCTCGGCGGCCACGGGGCGCGGTCTGGAGGAGCTCGAGCGAGCGCTTCTTCGCCTGCTGCCCGAGGCCGAGGGGTATCCGCCCGGCGCCGCGGTGGCCTTCACGGCCCGCCAGATCCGGCTGCTGACTCGGGCGGCGCGCCTGGCCGAGGAGCGCGAGCCGGCGGCCGCGCCTGACGAGCTGCGCCGGCTGCGCGAGGTGCCGCCGTCGGGTGAGCGTCCGCGCCCTCCATGCGATGGGGATGCGACGTAGGGGAAGCCCGCGGCCTTTTGTCCGCTCTGTGCGGACCACCGCCCCTCTCAATGTTCGGTGTTCCATCCTACGTTTTATGATGCCATTGTGGCAGAACCTCGCCTTTTTGCGTAAGCGGCGGGGCGCGGGCACGTTACGCGATCGTCCGGCGTTTTCGGGTCGGATTCGGTCATTCTGTCTACGAAACACGTAGGAAATCCACGGCCCGGCTCGCCCGTCGCCCCGTGCCGCCGGGACGGGCGGATCGTCCGTCGTCTGCGTAAGCTTTTTTGTTTTTTGAAGTTAGAGCGGCGTTTTTTTCGAACTTCCGCGCAGGGGAAATTCGTTTAGTTACATGGCACGCGATTTGCTGCAAAGACCGGCAGAGATGGGCAAGACCGAGCTCCGAGAAGGAGGGCGGACGAATGCAAAGCGTCCAACAAGCACCAGGACGGCCAGCCCAGGCGGGGTGCTGCGGTTTTGCAGCAAGTTATCTGCGGTTCTGTGCACAGCACCTCGGCGAACTCGAAGAATCGATCCTGGCTCACGACCTTGATTCGGTCATCCGGATCGCCGAGCGGCTCAGCGGCAACGCCGGCCACCTCGGCCTCAACGAGCTGTCCAGTCTCGGCCGCCAGCTCGGGGACTATTGTGCGGGGGCGAACTGGGCGGCCATCGACGAGACGTTCGGGGCGATCGAGGAAACGCTCCTGTGTCTCTGCGAGAGCAAGCCCCGCCAGGTCCGGGCGGTGTTCGAGGAGCCCGGGGAGCCGATTCGGCTCCAGATTGAGCACACCGGTTGAAGATGTGCGCCGGCTTCCGCCGGCCGCCTGTCTCACGCCCCTGGCTCGTCCCGGAGCAGCTCGACGACTCGGTCGGTGGCCCCCTGCCAGTGGATTCTCCCGCCGAGCTCCAGGCCTGCGTCGACGACCGCGTAACTTAAGCGGCTGGCCGGCCCCACCGTGCAGCCCGGCATGAGGATGGCGTGGCTCAGCTCGCAGCGCGCGCCGACCGAGCAATTCGGGCCGACACTGACATTCGGGCCGATCAGGCAGCCGGGACCGATGCGCGCATTCTCGCCGACCGAGACGTGCGGGCCGACGCGGCAGTCGCGGCCGATGTTCGCGCCCGGCTTCACCTCGCTCGTGATCAGTTCGACGTGATCGTTCCGGCGGCTGTCGGGCGCGATCCGGCAGGCGCCATCGGCGAGGAGTTCGTCCAGGATCTCGCGGTTGGTCGCGATGCACGTCTCCGGATCGGTGACGTTTTCCCTATATCCGCGGAGCGGGTGGGCGGCGACCCGTCCGCCCGACGCGACGAAGCGGGCGATGGCGTCGGTGAACTCGTATTCGCCTCGGGGCGACGGCTGCAGGTCGCACAGGCACCGGAAGATGGCGGGCGGCCAGATGAAGATGCCGGCGTTGGCCATGGCGTTCGGCCGTGTCCCCGGGGGCGGCTTTTCGGTGATGCCCACCACCCGGCCGTCCTCGACGTCGACCGCGGCCGTCGCGCTGGCGTCCGGCACCTGGAAGACCGTGAGGACGGCGTCGCAATCGCCGGCCTCGTACCGCTCGGCGATCAGCGGGTAGTTGTCGGCGCGCGTGACGACGTCGCCCCAGGTGAGGACGAAGGGGGCGTCTCCGACGAACTCTTCGGAAAGGCCGACGGCGTGGCCGGTCCCGAGCTTCTCCTCCTGCCAGACGTAGGCGATGTCCATTCCGTAGTCGCGGCCGTCTCCCATGAGCTCCTGGAGCCGCCGGCCTTCGTGGCCGACGACCAGGCCGACGCGATCGACGCCCATCGAGGAGAGCCGGTCGAACGTGTTCGTGATGATCGGCCGGTTGGCCAGGGGCAGCATCGGCTTCGGGAGCCCGGCGCAGAGCCCGCGCATCCGCCTGCCTTCGCCTGCGGCCAGGATGACCGCCTTCAAGTCGCGAGATCCTCCACGGACAGCGTTCAGGCAGATCTGACGGCCGGGAGCCCCTGGGGGCGACGGCGGATTATAGCGGCGGCGCCGGCCCGGTCAAGCCGGCCCCCGGGGTGCGCAGGTACATGGTCCGCACTTTGGGCGCCGAGTAGTGTATCGACGTGAACGGGCGCCAGCAAGAAGATGGCGAGGTCGCGCCGTGGCTCGACGGCCCGCAGGTTTTCCGCCGGCGACCGCCACCCGCGGCTCGAGTTCTTCCGCTGCAGATTGTACCAGTTCTGCCAGGTGGCGATCTTCTGCCAGAAGTCGAGCGGGCCGGCGAAGTCCTGGATGTCGAAGAACTCGGGTTCGATCCGACTGTGCAGGCTCTCCGCCTC
>JAWODX010000412.1:0-4815 GCA_046483085.1 Planctomycetota bacterium | reverse complement strand
CCACGCGCGCAGCGACTGGTCGGAACCGCGAATCGACGAGGCGCCCGAGGCCGTCCAGCCGCTTTTGCTGGATGCTTTCACGCGGATGACCGGGATCGACGCGGGCGCGGCGGCCTACACGGCGACGCATCGCTGGCGCTACGCGCACGCACACGCAGGCGTGGCCGGAGGCTGCGTTTTTGCGCCGGAGGTCGGGCTGGCCGCTTGCGGCGACTGGTGTATCGGCGGGGGCGTGGAAGCCGCGTTTCAGAGCGCGATCACGCTCGCGGATCGCCTGGCGTATTGAGCGCGTGTAGGTGGCTGGCACGAAAAAGGCCGGCGCGAGAGCCCGCGCCGGCCTCGAATGCTGGTCTGCATCCGCCAGAGCCTAGCGGGACTGCCGCCGCTGGAGCGCGGCCCGCGCTTCTAGCTTGCGCGCCATCCGGTGACGCACAAGCTCGGCAGAGCTAAGCAGAAGGATTGCGACGAAAGTTGTCGCCGCAAGCGGGGGCAGAGCAAATTCAAACCACATGATTGTTCCTAAGCGCGGTTGCCGACGGCCAGCCCGATCTCGATTTCCGGGGAAAGTTCTTCCGCCTGCTCGGCTATGCGTTCGTCGCCGGCGCCTTGGCCGCCGTGGCCTATGGCATCGTGAGCGTCGGCTCCCGCCTCTTCGGCGAGGCGCAGCACCTCCGGTGTCAACACAACCTCCAGCAGCTCGCCGGGGCCATCCGGTACTACCGGAACGACCGCGGCGCGCTCCCGCCCTATCTGGCCGCCCTGACGGACATCGTGGACAGGCGGATGGTGTTCGTCTGCCCGGCCGACGCGCGGCAGGGGGCCGAGGGCTGCCGGCCCGAATGGCTCCAGCGATACGACCGCCTCTGCGATGAAGAAGAAGGGGTGGAGGGGTTCCGCTACGTGGATCTCGACGGGCCGACCCTCACCGAATCAGACGAAGACTGGCTCCCGTGCAGTTACCTCTATGCCGCCAACGGCTACCCGTGCGGCTTCGCCCGCCCGGCGTTCTCCGAGACGTGGCGGACGGTCTTCAACCGCGCGGTCGAGGAGCACGGGCAGGGCGTCCCGCTGGTCCGCTGCTTCTATCACCTGTCCGAGGAGTACGTCCCGTTGAAGGAAGGGGCCGAGCGGGCGCCCGGCGAGCCGGCCCCCATCCGCGTCCCGCTGCCGACGGCCGAATTCACCCTCAACATCACGGCCGATCTCGAAGCCGTCGTCCGCTACCCCTACTCCTGGCACGAGGCAGACGAATTCGCCGACGGCCCGTGAGCCCTATCCGTGTACCCGTTCAGCGAACCCCGAGGGGAGTTGCCTTAAGAGACTATCTCAATAGTCGCGTATTTTTGTCGGGCGGACCGGCACGACGAACGCGCAAGGTTGGAGCTCCGTTCGGAGCGATCGTGCCGCCGCGGCCGCCCGGTCGTGACGCGGGCATCCTGCCCGCGTGTCGCGAGGGCGTCTCGCCCTCGCACTGTGCGTGCGGCGGGGTCGCGGCCAGGATGGCCGCGAGACCGCGGGCAAGATGCCCGCGACACCTCGCCTGCCGCATGCGCTTTTCAGCAGACCGTTGGTCATCGTATCTCTGAATGAGACCGCTAAGCGCATGCCTATCCTCTGACATGACCAGCCCTTAACCGACTCCGGGGCCGGCTGCCTCCAGATTTTCGCCAGAATCCGCTTGACAGCGGCGATAGATTATGATAGGTATTAATAGCGTCTGATAGCTGACAGAGCAAGCAGCACAGGGCGAGGACCCCGGAACATGTCTGACACCCAGGCCAAGCAATGGTACACGGTGAGCGAGGCGGCGGAATACCTGCAGGTCAGCGAGCCGACCATCTTCCGCTGGATGAAACAGGGCACCTTGTCGTTCTACAAGGTGGGCGGCTCCACGCGCTTCTCCAAGGAGGGGCTCGACGCCGTCATCGAGAAGACGACCGGCCGGAAGGAGGCGGAGGCAGCGTTCAACCGCTGTACCGCCTGCGGGCACCACGGCCTGGTCGACGGCCGTCTCCAGGGCGCCGGCAGGCTCTACTTCAAGGCCGACAAGACCCGATTCTGGACGTTCAGCGAATCACTCGTCCCCTCTCGTGCCCGATGCTGTCCCGCCTGCGGCCACATCCAACTCTTCGCCGACGCCGACAAGCTGCAGCGCCTGACGGGCGGCGCGGACGAGGCGGACTGAAGAGATCGAACAGAGCGACTTTTGACAGGATGGACAGGATCGACGGGATGCCCGGACGCCCGATGGCGCGGGCGATAATCCCGTCCATCCTGTTGCTGTCGAGAAGGCACGCGGCTGTCAGGGGCCGCGGGAAGTCCTGACAAGACGGTGGGGCAGACATTCCTGTCTGCCGCGCAGCAGGCAAGAATGCCTCCTCCACCAGGGTCCGGTTCGGCGCATTTGACTGCCGGGTCGGCGGGCCGATGTGCGTGCGCGATCCCCGGCGGAAGGAGGAAGTGATGGCCGAGCAGCGTTCTTCAGAAGCGGAGACCGGCAGGCCCAACCGGCGGGCGCGCAAGGTCGTGATCGTCGGCGGCACCATCATTCTGCTGGCGGCTCTGGCATACGTGGCGCTCCTGCCGACCCGTGGCCGCTACCGCGACGGCGGACCCAGCAAAACGGACTGCAAGTACAATCTGCGCTCGATCGCCCAGGCTGTGCAGACGTGGTCCCTGCAGCGTGGCGGCAGCGGCGCGTTCTATCCGCCCTCCCTCCGGGCCGTGTACGACGCAGGCATCATCGAGACCCCGGACACTTTCGTCTGCCCCTTCACCGACACCGAGGCGGTCCCCGGCCGATTCGTCAGCGATTACGACAGCATCTTCGATCTCATCGGCGAGAAGCTGCCGACGAGCCAGGTCTCGGACTCGCTTACCCCGCTGGCATGGGACAAGCCGGACAACCACGAGAACGGCATGTGCGTGGTCTATTTTGACGGACACGTCGTCTGGCTCAGCCCCTGGGGGCCGGGCCCGGAGCCGATGGACAAGATCTACCGCGACATCGTCCGGGGGCTGGGGCCCGAGCTCCGCACGAAGGTCCGCTGGGGCGATCACGCCGACAAGC
Source organism: Planctomycetota bacterium (assembly GCA_046483085.1). GTDB lineage: Bacteria > Planctomycetota > PUPC01 > PUPC01 > PUPC01 > JAWODX01. The sequence goes on along the minus strand of JAWODX010000412.1, from coordinate 1,745 downwards.
TCTGCGAACAGAACTTGAACGCCGTCGCGGAGGGAGCGCAACAGTGGGCCTCGAAATTCGGCGGCGGAAAGTTCTACCCCTCGGCGCTCCGGGCGCTCTACGACAACGGCTCGGTGGACGACTGGACGCACTTCATCTGCCCCCGCAGCGACACCCGCTGGGAGCACGCCCTCGACGGGCCGTTCGTCAGCTCGTACGACAGCATCCTCGACCGCGTGGATGGCAGGATCCCCGAGGACTATATCAGGAAGCACACGACGCCCCTGGCCTGGACCAAATCAGCGAAATGGCACAACGGGGTGTACGTCGTCCATATCGAGCGCTACCGGGCAGAGGTCGAGTTTATCGAGGGCGAGGACGCTCTGGAGAAAGTCCACCGCAAGGTCGAGAAGTGGCTGAACGAGTACGAGAAAGCGAGCGAGTCTCATTGAAGAGACCGCGACCGCTCATCCTCGCCGCCCTGACCCTGACCGCTCTGCGGCACGGCGTCAGCGCCTGACACGTGACGCGGGCATCTTGCCCGCGGTCCTGCGGCCATCCTGGCCGCGGCGGGGATGCGTCGATAAAGCGAGGGCGAGACGCCCTCGCGACACGCGGGCAGGATGCCCGCGTCACCGTCCGTCGAGACGGGAGCAAGAGAGAGGAGCCGCAACGGCCAGGGAGGTGCAAGAATGGAAGACAAGAAATTCCTCGCTCAGCAGGGAAAGGGCGGCAATGAGGGAAGCCGGGGGCCGCAGGCCGATGGCAAAATAACGAACTCCGGGAGGCCGCCGGGCCGACACCCGGTCGGCGAACCGGGCCGGCTCGCCGACGGCCCGACGGTCGAGGAGCTCATCAAGGACACCGTCTGGCCCGCGATCCGCGGACTCTATACCCATAACCCGTTCTACCTGATCAGCGCCTGCCTCATCCTGCTCGGCCTGAACGCGACGTTCGGCACCAGCACCGACGAGGCGAGCGCGTGGACCCTGTTCGAGGTGCTCGTCGGCTACACGGCGCTCACCGCCTGCACGGCCATCCTCGTCGTCCGGCTGGGCAAGGTCTGGGAGGACGCCCGCTCGATGCTCCTCGTCGTCGCCCTGCTCTTCGTCGCCATCTCGATGAGCTTCGACGAGATCCTGATCACCCAGCCGGCCGCCGCCCGCTGGATCCTGCTGCTCGGCCTGGCGTTCGCGGCGCTGGTGACGGAGGCCCTGCTCGGGGCGCTCCACATCCGCCTGCGGCTGTGGTTCCGCCTGCCCTACTACGCGCTGCTCGCGCTGTTCTTCGGGGCGCCGCTCCTGCTCGAGCAGGTGTTCCGCCGGACGCCGGACCTGACGACGCGGTGGTGGCTCTACGGGTTCGCGCCGGCGGGCGGGCTGATCGTGCTCACGCTCCTTCCGGCGGCTCGCAAGGGGGCCGCGTACGTGAGGGAGAACGGGACCCCGTGGCGCTGGCCGTGGTTCCCTTGGACGGTGTTCGCGCTCCTCGTCGGCGGCATCGCCGTTCGCTCGTATTCGCTCACCCTGACGTTCGCGCCCGCCCGGGCCATGGACAGCATGTTCGGGCTGTATTTCCTCACGCCGTTGATCGTCGCGGCCGCGGTCGTCGTCCTCGAGATCGGCCTGGTCGCCGGGAGCCGGCGGACCCAGATCGCCGCGCTGGTGATGCCGTTCGTCGGGATCCTCCTGGCGCACCCCGTGTCGGGCGGCAACCAGGCGTACGCCGGGTTCCTCGAGGCGCACACGTACGTGCTCGGTTCGCCG
>JAWODX010000324.1:0-9375 GCA_046483085.1 Planctomycetota bacterium | reverse complement strand
AGGCGAACGGGCGCATCGCCGTCTCGCCCCGCGCCCGGTCGGTCCCGGTCGAAACGTGGCGCCCCCGCCCGTTCGGCGAAGAGGACGAGGCGCCGCAGGAGCCGAAGGAGAACTACGTGTTCCGCACGAGCGTGAGCGAGGCCGGCCGGGAATACGCCGAGTACCGGATCGGCGCGCGGGACCTGCTCCAGGTCGTCATCTACCCGAGCCGCCACGCCGAGCCCATCGAGGAGACGCGGCGCGTCGAGCCGTCGGGCGAGCTGCTGCTCCCCGTGGTCAGCTCCACCCCGCTTCCGATCGTGGACAAGGACGGCTACGGGCTCACGCCGTCGCAACTCCGCGGCCAGATCAAGGGCAAGCTGGCCCGGCAGGTGTTCAAGGACCCGGCGGTGGCCGTCACCGTCGAGAAGTTCGCCGCCCACACGGCGAGCGTGCTGGGCGAGATCCGCATCAAGCCGAACCAGTCGCTCACCGGGCCGGGGCAGTACGTACTCCGCGGCCGGACGCGGGTGCTCGAGTTCATCGCCCGGCACGGCGGGTTCACCGGCAACGCCGACCTGACCAAGGTCGAGGTGCGAAAGGAGGACGGCGAGAAGCGCGTCGTCAACCTCTTCAAGGCCGTCTTCCAGAGCAAGCTCAGCCAGGACGTCATCCTCGACCGCGGCGACACCGTCTACATCCCGTCCGTGCGGATGAGCGACCGGAAAGTCTTTGTGCTCGGCGAGGTCGGCGACCCGGGCGTCTATCGCCTCGAGGACCCGATCACCCTCGTGGAGGGCATCCAGCTCGCCGGCAGCTTCCTCCCGTCGGCCAACCGCAAGCAGGTGATCGTCATTCGCGGTGACCGGCAGAACCCCACGTTCTTCCAGATCAACATGCTCGACATCCTTCGCAAGGGAGACCTGAGCAAGAACATCCTGCTGGAGAACGCCGACATTGTCTTTGTCCCCAGGAACTGGGTCGCGAACCTGCGCGAATTCTACGCCTGGTTCCTCCCCAGCTACGACCTGGTGAGTGGCAACAGGTAACGGCCTGACGCAGGCCAAGGAACGGGACCATGCCGCAATACGAGATGGGGCTCCAGGATTACTGGCGGATCCTCCGCAAGCGGAAGCTGGCCGTCATTCTCACCTGCCTGGCCGCGGGCGGACTCACCTACTTCCTCACCCAGTACGTCTTCCGCCGGCCGCCCGGATTCCGCGCCTCCAGCGAAATCAGCGTCAGCTCCGAGGAACTTGCCGGCTATCCGCGGGCCGTCGCCGTCAACGTCGCCCAGGAGGGCAAACTCGCCAAGAGCGAAATGCTCCTCAAGAAAGTCCTCTGGGTCATCGACCGGCGCCCCTTCCACCAGATCGCGCCCGGCCTCCTCGACCAAACCCTCGACCCGGAGAAGAGCCCCGAAGCCCGGGCGCTCGACCGGGCGTTGCTCGCCGCGCTCACCCGGCAGGAGGCCGAACGCGCCGGGCCGGCCGCCGGCACCGAGAGAGCGCCCGACGCCCGGCCGGAATACGCGAGAACCGCCGACCTGATCCAGCTCTTCCTCAAGCGCGACACCGATACGGTCGAAGGCGTCGTCGGCTGCGTCGCCGCCCGGAACCGCATCCTGGAAGACTGGACGAAGCGCCCGCCCGTGCCCGCCGACGTCGACCGGGACGAGTTCAGGAACGCCTTCGTCTCCGTCAACCAGCGGCTCGTCGAGTCCATCATCTCCCAGTTCCAGGACAGCATCACCGTCGAATGGAACACGATCACCGAGACGTTCGAGCTGGAGGTCGAGACGAAGGCGCACGGCTTCAGCAGCGTCGACCGCAGCAAGGCCCGAAACGCCGCCGTCCGCCTGGCCGAGAGCATCGCCGCCGTCTACAAGGCCTACACCGAATACCAGAGCCACCGGGCCATCGTCGAGCGGATCGGGGAACTCCAGACCAAGCTGGGGGTGCTGAGGGTCGAACGCAGGAAGAAGATCGACGTCAAGAAAGAGGTCCGCTCCCAGATCGTCGAGGCGAATGCCGCCCGCGAGGAGTACCGGGACGCCCGCGACCGGCTGGCCGCCGCCAGGCAACAGCTCGACCTGCTCCGGTACTACCAGACCAAGCTCGACGAGTACCTGAAAGAACGGGAGGCGGTCAGGAAAGAGATCGACGAGGCCACGCAGAAGGGGACCAGCCCCGCCCGCACGTACGATCCCATCCCGCCCTATGGCCGCATCCGGAACGACAGTGTCACCCAGCTCTACGACCTCGCCCTGAAGCACGAGCAGGAGAAGGAGGAGAAGGACTACTACAAGCCGACGTCCGACTTCATGCGGTCGCAGAACGCGAAGATCGGCCGGATCGCTCGCCGCATCTACGACGTGGTCGAGGATGCCGTCCGGATCGTCCAGGCCGACGTGGCGAACGCCCAGGCCAACGTGAAGGAGAACGAGGGGAAGGCCAAGAAGCCGGCCGAGCTCCAGGCGCGAATGGAAGAGGTGTCGCAGGAACTGGCCTACGTGGAGGCCAACATCGGCCGGCTGGAAGACCGGCTCACCCAGCTCCGCCTCTACGAGAGGCAGGGAGTCGCCGTCCGCATCATCGAGCGCCCGGGGACCCCCGAACAAGTCGGCGGCGCCCGGGCCGCCGCCAAGACGGCCGTCGGCGCCCTCATCGGGCTCGTGCTCGGCGTCGTCATCGCCGTGCTCTGGGAGACGTTCGACCTCACCATCGGCACCATCGAGGAGGTCGAGTCGTACCTCCAGACCCGCGTGCTCGGCGTCGTCCCCCACATCGAGACCGACCGGCTCGCCGCCGACATCCGCGCCCGCGACCCGGCCGGCGAAGCCGACTCGTCCGACGCCGAGCTGCGCCAGCGCGCCACCCTCGTCACCCTCTACGACCCCAAGTCCATCTCCGCCGAAGCGTTCCGCCGCGTCCGAACGACCCTCGACTTCACCTGCATGCAGGACCCGCCGGGGGCGAAGGTCTTCCTCGTCACCAGCGCCACCCTGTACGAGGGCAAGACCGTCGTGGCTGCCAACCTCGCCGTCGCCGCCGCCCAGAACGGCAAGCGGACGTGCCTGGTCGAGTGCGACCTGCGCCGGCCACAGCTCCACCGTGTCTTCGGCATCGAGCGGCAGCCGGGCCTCTACGACGTCTCCATCGGCAAGATGGGCTGGCGCCAGGCGCGCAAGTCGCTCAGCCACCTCCTGCTCGGCAAGATCGGGATGGACGCCGCCGTCGGGTCGTCCGGCCTGGAGAACCTCTCGATCATCACCTGCGGCGCCGTGCCGCCCAACCCCGTCGAGGTGCTCGGTTCGGCCGAGATGAAGCACCTCTTCCGCGAGCTCCACCAGGCCTACGACGTGGTCATCGTCGACAGCCCGCCGATCCTGCCCGTCGCCGACGCCGCCGTCATCTCGCCACTCGTCGACGGCGCCCTGCTCGTCTATCGCGCCGGCGCCGCGCCGCGGACCGTGCTCAGCCGCGCCAAGGCCCAGCTCGTCTCCGCAGGCACCGAGCTCCTCGGCGTCGTGCTCAACGACCTGCGGCCCACCGCCGGCGAGATCTCCGCCACCTATCCGTACAAGCGATACGTGCGCCGGGCCTATGCCATGGCCGGCGAAGGGCCGACGCCCCGGGTCCAGACGACCGCCGCCGGGGCCGTCGACGAGCGGGCCACGGCCGACGAGGACCAGGCGCTCCGCCGCGTCGACCTCCTGCTCGCCGAGGAAAAGGCCGATCAGGCGGTCCAGGCCGCCTACGAGGCCGCCCGGGACATGCCCGACTCCATCGCGCTCCGCCTCCGCCTGGCCAGGGCCTACCGGGCCGGCGGGCGCACCAGCGAGGCCCAGGCCGAGCTGATCCACGTCCTCGACCTGGACCCGCGCAACCGCTCGGCCCTGGAAGGGCTCGCCGACATGGCGTTCGACCAGGGCCTGCTCAGCGAGGCGCTGCGCTGGTACGAGGAGCTGCTGGAGTTCGCCCCCGACCACCCCACGGCTCGCCAGCGCTGCGCCGAGATCCGCGAGCAGATCGAGGAGTCCGGCGACGGGCCGGGACCTGAATCCGCCTGACCGCCGCGACAGGGTGACCGATGGGTCTCGAAGAACATCTCGCCTTGCACGAGCCGGGCTCGACACGGCTTCGGGCCGGCCCGCGCGGCGCCCTGCCCGCCCTGGCCGTCACGGTCGCCCTCTTCCTCGCCCTCGTCGCCGGCCTCGCCTACACCATGGAGGTGTTCACGCTCCAGTTCGCCGTGGCGGCCGGCCTCTGCGTGGCACTGAGCTTCCTCTGCTTCGCCCAGGTCAAGCTGGTCCTCTACGTGCTCATCTTCGCCTGCCTGTTCTCGCCCGAGCTGCAGATCGGGACGGTGCTGGGGCGGGCGTCGAAGCGGCCGGTCACCATCCGGGTCGAGGACATCCTGCTCGTGGTCATCGTGATCACCTGGTTCGCCAGGGCGGCGGTCAGCAAGGAACTCGGCCTGATGCTGCGGACTCCGCTCAACCGGCCGATCCTCGCCTACGCCCTCCTCTGCGTCCTCGCCACGCTCCTGGGGTTCGGGTACGGCTGGGTGGAGCCGAGCTTCGGCCCCCCGCTCTTCGTGCTCAAGTACATCCAGTATTTCGTGCTCTTCTTCGTGGTGGTGAACTACATCGAGACGCCGCGCGACCTGCGGCGGCTGGTCGCCGCGGGCGTCGTGACGTACGCGGTCGTGATCGTCTACGGCCTGGTCCAGGTGCCCGCCGGCCTCCGCCCGTCCACGTTCGCCGAGCACCCCGCCGAGCCGAACACCCTCGCCGGCTACCTGCTCCTCATGATGGGGGTCTGTTCCGGGTTCCTGATCTCGGCCCGCACGACCGTGCGCCGGCTGGGGTGGGCGGCGCTGCTCGTCCCGGGCTTCGTCCTGCTGGTATACACGCTGTCGCGGTCGGGCTGGGCCGGGCTGGCGGGCATCGCCGCCGCGCTGCTCGTGCTCAGCCGCCAGCGCGTCGCGGTGCTCGGGGCGCTCCTCGTCCTCGCCGCCGCGCTCGCCCTGTTCTCGTTCAAGACCGAGTGGGTCCCGAAGCCGGTCGAGGACCGTGTCCGGCAGACGCTGGGCGATTACGAGACGTATCCCGGCATGCCGCCGCCCGCCCGGTTCCTCGGCATGGAGCTCGACCCGTCGGCGTCCGAGCGCTATCGGTCGTATCGCGACGCTCTGCGGACGTGGTGGGACCGATCCACCGAACACTGGGTGCCGGCGCTCACCGGCTCGGGCGTGCTGGGCGGCAGGCCGTTCGTCGACGGGCAGTACGTGCGGGTGCTGACCGAGAGCGGGTTGCTCGGCCTCGCCGCGTTCGTCGCCCTGCTCGTCGCCATCTGGCGGCACGTCTGGCGCTCGTACCACGAGCTCGAGAGCCCGTGGTACCGCGGCCTCGCCCTGGGATACCTCGCCGGGTTCGCCGGGCTCCTGATCCACGCGCTGGCGGCGAACACGTTCATCATCGTGCGCATCATGGAGCCGTTCTTCATCTTCACCGGGGTCGTGATGCTGCTCCCCCACATGGAACGCCTCGAGCGGCAGGAGCCGGGCGCGGCGGCGGAGGCCCCCTATGAACAGACCTGATCGGGGGGCGAGGCCGCTGCTGCGGGGCCGGATGATCGCCGCCCTGGTCTGGATGCTCGCGGTGTGTGCAGCCTACGTCGTCGCCTACTCGGCGGCGCTGATCGAGCTGGGCCGCGGGTCGGCCGGCCGGCTCCCGCTGGTCCGGCGCGTGCTCGATCTCCTCCACCTGGGGACCTGATGATTGCCATCCTATCGGCCCTGGCCGTCGTCCTGTTCGGCGCGGCCCTGGGCCGTCGGCTCCTGCGCCTGGCGCGGTTCCCGATCGACTCGCTCGCGCTTCGGATCTCCGTTGCGGCCGGTCTGGGGCTGGGCGTGTTGTCCGTCGCGATCATGATCATCGGCCTGTCGGGCGGGCTGTGCAGCGGCGCGGTACGGGTCGGGTTCCTGATCGCCGCCTGCCTGCTCGTTCCGGACGCCGCGCTGCTGGTGCTCGCCGCGGTGCGCTCGGCCCGCGCCGCCTGGCCGCCGAGGCTGGCCGCGTTCGAATGGTTCCTCGTCGCCGTCATCCTGGCGTCGGGCGTGCTGGGGCTGGTCTCGGCGCTGGCGCCGCCGACCTCGTGGGACGCGACGATCAGCCACCTGAAGCTCCCGCTGATCTACCTCGAGCGGGGCCGGATCGACCGGCTCGACGACATCCACAGCAACGGCCCGATGAACGGGGTGATGCTCTTCATCCCGGCAATGCTCCTGGGCGGGGACACCGCCCCGGCCGTGCTGCACCTCGGCTTCCTGCTGCTGACCGGCCTGGCGGTGTTCGGGTTCGCGCGGCGGCACGTCGGACGGGCCGGTTCGCTGCTCGCCGCCGCCATCTGCCTGCTCATGCCGATCGCCGCGGCGCTCGGCCCGGAGGCGCTCGTCGACTTCCCGGTCGTGTTCTACCTGACGCTGGCGTTCGTCGGGTTCGTGCGCGGCTGGCGGCAGGACCGGCTCGGGTGGTCGCTCCTCGGCGCCGTCTGTCTCGGCCTGGCCCTGGGCACGAAGTACAACGCGCTGTACGCCCTGCCGGCGCTGTTGCTCGGGCTGGTGGTTCGGGTCGGGCGCGGGCGGGGGCGGCGTCATCGGCTGTTGACGGAGGCGGCCGGCGTGCTGGTGGTCGCGGCCGCCGTCGGCTGCCCGTGGTACGTCCGGAACGTCGTGCTCACCGGCAACCCGGTCTATCCGATCTTCGCCCGGGCGATCCCGACCCGCCACCTGAGCGCGGGCCTCACGGGCGAGGTCCCGATCCGGCGCCCGGCCCGGCCATACCCGCGGGACCCGGTGAACGTCGTGCTCTATCCGCTGAACTACACGCTCGGGTTCAGTCACGGGCTCGCCGCGGGGCCGCAGCCGGGCGGGGCGAGGCAGTCGCCCGGCCCGCTGCTGCTCGCACTGGTCCCCCTGCTGCTGGTGGTGAGGCCGGTGCCCGGCTGGGCGCTGGCCGCCGTATGCTTCGCGGCGGTCGGTTTCGGGCTGATCGTCCCCACGTTTCCGCTGCCCCGCTACCTGCTGCCGTTCGTGGTCCCGTGTGCCGCGGCGGCGGGCTACGTGTTCGAGCGGCTCGGCGGGCGCGCGTGGCTTCGCCGCGTGCTGTGCGCGGTTGTGACCGTCGTGCTCCTGGTCCAGTTGGTTCCCTTTCTGGGCCGGGCGGCGACGCGGGGGCCGGTGGTCTTCGGGGCGGAGTCGCGCGCGGCGTACCTGCGGCGAGCCGACGACGTGTATCCGATGGCCGAGTTCGTCGCCCGGGAGCTCGGGCCCGACGCGAGACTCCTCTACGTCGGCGAGCGGATCTACCACTTCAAGGCGCTCGGCGTCGACGCCACGATGGGGATGCCCATCCGCCAGGCGGCCGTCGACTTCCCCGCCATGGCCAGCCCGCGCCAGCTCCTCGATCGGCTGCACCGGCTCGGCTACACCCACGTGGTGATCAACCGGGCGAACCTGGGCCGCCGGTACCCGCCCGCACTCGACCTGATCGACGCGCTCGCCGCACGCGACAAACTCGTCGAGACGAAACAGATCAAACACCTCGTCCTCTACCAGGTCGCACCGATCCAATAGAAAGAATTGAACATCAATCGGTGTGGTTGCGGGGCCGGCGGGCGCGGCCGAGGAACTTGCGGATCAGTGTCCGGACGTCGTCGTTCTCCTCCAGCCGGAGCGCCGAGGTCGCGACCGCGTAGAGTGCCGCCCCGAACAGGACGAGCGCCGCCAGCCGGACCGCGGTGATCGCCGGCGGGCCCGGCGTCCCCCCGGCCGTCAGCTTCCAGGCGAGGGCGCAGACGACCCCCATCGCGGCCGCCGCGCCGGCCATCTTCAGCAGGGCCGGCCGCAGGGCCGGGGTCGGGGCGTCGACGAACCGGCGGACCAGCCCCGACAGGACCAGCATCGTGCCCCACCACGAGACGGCCGTCGACAGCGCCAGCCCGACCACCCCCCAGCCGAAGACGACCGCGAACAGGACGTTCAGGCCGACGTTCAGGACGAGGGCGAGGACGTCGACGCCGATGTACCAGGCATGGCGATTGAGTGCGAAGAGGGCGCGGGCGAGGATCGGCCGGGCGCCGGCGGCGGCCAGGCCGAGCGAGAACGCGACCAGGCATGCCGCGACGATCGGGGTGTGATGCGGCTCGAACTCGCCCCGCTCGTAGGCGAGGCGGATCAGCGGGCGGGCGACGACGATCAGGCCGAACATCGCCGGGAGCGTGAAGTACATCGCCCGCCGGAGCGCGGTCGCGATGTGCCCGGCCAGCCGCCCCCGGTCGTCGGCCGCGGCCGCCTCGCACATCCGCGGGAAGACGGCCGTGCCCACGGAGACGCAGAAGAGGGCGATGGGCACGCTGTAGATCGTCCAGGCCAGTCGGAGCAGGCTGAGCTGGCCGTCGCCGAAGAACCGCCGGGCGAAGAGGCTGTCGACGAGCGGCGCCTGGGCGAAGAACCCGGCGATCCCCAGCGGCAGGAGCCGGCGGCCCGTCCGGCGGACGAGGGCGTGGCCCAGGGCCAGCGGCCTGCGGAGCCGCCCGCCGACGAGCAGATACGACGCCAGGAGGAACGCGGCGGTGACCCCGGCCGCCGCCAGCGAGCCGACCCCCGCACCGGTCACCCCCAGGGTCGACGCGAAACCGATCACCACAGCCAGGAAGACGACGCGGACGATCAGCGAGGCGGCAACGGTCGGCCCGAACTGCCCCCGGCGCTCGTGGAGCAGCCGGATGACCTTGTCGGCCCCGAAGAAAGGCAGGACGCCGAACACGAGCCGGGCGATGAGCGCCTGCCCGGGCGTCACCTGGAAGCCGTAGAGCCGGAGCACCTGCGGGGCGAACACGACCCCGCAGGCGGCGGCGACCGAGAGGACCGCGAGCGCGAGCAGGAGGACGGTCGACCCGAGTCGTTCGGCGAGCGGCTCGCCGCCGGTCTTCGCGGCGTCGGCCAGCGCCGGCATGAGCACGGCGGCCAGCGCGGTCAGCATCAGCGCGTTGACCGCGCCCTCGAGCACGACGTAGGAGGCGTAGAAGGGGTCGAGCGCGGTCGGGCCGAACCGGCCGTAGAGGTAGACGCTGCGAACGACGTCGAGCCCGTAGAAGACAATCGTGGTGGAGACGAGGAGGGCCGTCGGGTGCGCGGTTCGGGGCTTGTTCATCCGCCGCTCCGCCACTGGAGATACGGTTCAATGATAGTAGCGGCGGAAGCGGGGCGCAATTGAGATTCCGGATCAGCCGACGGCCATTTCGCGGCCGAGTTCGCGCGCCCGGACGACCTCGGGATGGTCGGCGCCGATGATGCTGGTGTGCGAACAGGCGGGGACCCGGAGCTTGG
>JAWODX010000206.1:0-20486 GCA_046483085.1 Planctomycetota bacterium | reverse complement strand
CACGAAAGCTGCGCGACCGCGCCGGCGGGGTCCTCGTCAGCAGCCTCGAAAAGGCCCAGGCCGACCGGGTCGTCGGCGCGCTCTCCCAGGCGGGCGTCGGCGCATTCGCACTGGCGGACACCGACCGCGTCGAGTTCCCCGAACTCGTCCACCTCGAGACGGCCCGGCTGGGCGACGAGGAGCTGATCGTGTCGGACCTCCGGGACGCCGACTACAAGCCGATCGGCTCGGCTCGCCTCCCCTACAGCGACATCGTCCTGCTCGTCTGCGCCGCCGTCCGCTTCACGCGCGAGAAGCGCGTCGTGGACCCCGGCGCCCAAAGGCGGCTGCCGGGGTCTCACCCGTGGGGGCCGGCCGGCATGTTCGGCGACACGCTCCGGTCCCGACGCCGCTACCTCGAGCCCGACGACTACGTCCCGGCCAAGCGCACCGTGACACGGCACGAGGACCGGCACCTGCTCGATCTCTTCGCGGTCGAGCCGGCCCATCACCTGCGGCTCGACGCCAGCCGGTTCAACTTCATCCAGACCGGGCTCGCCATGCAGCCGACCTCCGTGCTCAACCTGATCGAGGTCATCAAGCGCCTCGCCCCCCGCTGCAGCCAGGCGTTCGCCGACCCGAGCATCCGCCACATCCTCGACGGGAATCCGCTCTCCAACCTCCGCTTCAACAGCCCCGATCAGTACGACGCCTACCTCGACTGGCGCGTGCAGGTGCTGTATCACCCGCCGGACGAGTAGGAAACTATCTCAAAAGCGTGGCACGGCCTTCCAGGCCGTGGGTCTTCACGGGCAGGATGCCCGTGCCACGACCTGACGACCGCTATGAGATAGTCAGCAAGCGGCGGTTGTTGGCCACGGGTCATTGGTCATCTGGGTATCGGGGCGATGGCGAGACGAACGGCCGGTGACGAACCGCCGCTATTCCCCGAAGACCTGGGCGGAGTAGCGGAGGACCTGCGTGCCCGGCTGCTTCCAGGCGTCGGCCGCGATGCCCACCTTGTGGCGGCAGAGGTGCGAGATGAACGCCTTCTTGCCCCAGCCCTGCTCGGTGGCCACCTGGGGGAGGTAGGTGCCCCGCCGGCGGCCGCGAATGACGTAGAGCCCGTGCACGCCCACCTCGAAATCGAGCGGGTCCTTGATCCGCTCCAGCGGCGACAGGACCGAGATCTCGACGTCGAGCTTCGGCTCCTCGCGCAGGGTAATGGGGTCGCGGACGAAGCGGGGGTCCCGGGCCGCCGCCGCCGCCATCTCCCGGACCACCTTCCACAGCTCTTTCTTCGCGATGAACCGCCCGATGCACCCGCGCAGCCGGCCGGGGCGCTTATACGTCACGAACGCCCCCCGCCGGGCCAGAAGCTCCGGCGACCGGACCCCGGGGTCCGGCGGCTCCTGCTCCCTCAGCGTCGCCCGGAGCGTCGCCCGGGCGAGCTCCAGCAGTCGGCGCTGGCCCGCCCGACTGATCGACTCCCCGCCGGTGAAGGCGACCGCCGCGTAGCTCACCGAATGCGTGTACCGGTTCTCCAGATCGCCGGACATGTAGTACCGGACCAGCTTGCCGTCGGCGTCGGGCGGCAGCATGTGCAACATCACCGCGATCGGCGCGCGGCCGCAGATCGTGGCGCCGGTCTTCCGCACGTACGTGCGAAACTCCCCCGGCTCGACGGCCAGGATGTGCTCGATCGCCCCCTTGTCCAGTTTCTCGATGTTCGCGCGGACGTCCTCCTTGAACGGGGTGAACCGGAACATCCGGCCGTAGTGGGTGAAGTCGGAGCTGGCGACGATCAGGGTGTGCTCGTCGACGTGCCGGCGCAGCCGGGCGGCGAGCTCCACGTAATCGTCGTCCCCCAGGCGCCCGATCACGACCGGAACGAGCTCGAAGTCCTCGAGGGCGACCTGGAGAAAGGGGAGCTGCAGCTCGAGCGAATGCTCGTCCTTGTGGGCGGCGGGGATGTTGCGGACCAGTTCCGACTTGAGGATGTCGTCGCAGGCCTCGCGGTCCACCGGGATCACCCCCAGCGGCGTGCGGTAGGCGTCGACCGCGGGGACGGAGGCGCCGCGAAACCCGAGGTGGTGCGACGGACCCAGGGCGATCACCCGCCGGATGTCCTTGCCCCGGACCAGGGCGTATGCCGCCCCGGCGCACTTGCCCGAGAACCGATACCCGGCGTGCGGCGCGATCAGCGCCCGCGGGATGCCGCCGAGCTTGACGGCCGGGGCTTTCTCGAAATAGCCCTCGATCTCGCGCCGGAGCGCCCGCGCGTCGCCCGGGTACCAGGTCCCGGCCTTTGCCGGCGGCCGGACGGTCTTCGGCCTCGCCTGCCGCCCTTCGCAGGCGGTGACGGCGACGAGGAGAAGAATCGGCCAGAGCCGCATTGCCCGCCCCATTGGTCGCCCTCCTTCATCCTGTCCGCCTCATTCTAGCACGTCGGGCGCCGGAATCCAATTGTCCGCACCGGCCCGCCCACGCTACAATGGCCCCGGAGGGACAGACATGGAGCCGGCCCGAATCCCCATCCCGGAACGCCCGGCGAGCATCGCCGTCGAGCGGACGGGCGGCGGCGGCCTGCGGATCACCCACTCGCGCCGGGCCCGGCTGATCGTGGCGGCCGGCATCTTCCTCGGCGGGTGCTCGGCGTGGGTCGCACAACTGCCGGCCGACCCGTGGGGCGAGTCGCTGCAGTACGTGCTGGCCGTGCTCCTCGTGGCGCCCGGGGCGGCGGTCGCCTGGTGGGCGATGGCGCGCCGGCCGGTCGTCGAGGCCGGCGGCGGCGAGCTGGTCGTCCGATACGGCCGGCCGTTCTTCGAGCGCCCGCTCGCTCGCCTGCCGCTCGACACCCTCGAGGTGCGGGTCACCACGACCCAGGCCGAGGGGGTGCGGTACGACGGACGGGTGCTGACGGGCCGGCTGCTCGCCGCGTTCAGCCTGGGCCGGGGCAAGCTCCCGATCAGCCGGCTGGACCTCCACGTGGTCCAGGTGCGGAGCGGGGCGAGCGACGCCTGGCTGAGCGTGATCGGTTCGCAGCTCGGGTCCGAGGTCGAGTCTGCGCGCCTGGCCCTGGCCGCGGCCGCCGACGCCAGCGTGCCGGTCGAGCTGGCCGAGGATACCGGCAGCGAGCAATGACCAGCTTGTCCTCCGTAGCCCGCAGGGCGAAGGAGGATGACCGGTCGACAGCCCCTCCTGCGCCGCCCGCCGGGAACGCCGAACATCCAGCTCCCGATGTTCGCGCGCGCACGCCGAGAACTGACGGCTGATCGCTGACGGCTGACAGCTAATGTCAGAACCGGACCTGGAACCCGCTCATCTCGCCCGTCGGCTCGGCGTACTCGACGTCGATGTCGGCGACCCGGGCCATGCGGGGGCCCTGCCGGCACCAGTCGACCATCTGCTTGACCGCGCGCTCCTCGCCTTCGAAGACGGCCTCGACGCCCCCGCGCATGGTGTTGCGGACCCAGCCCGTGAGACCCAGGCTCTCGGCCCGGCGCACGGTGGAGAACCGGAACCCGACTCCCTGGACCCGGCCGCCGATACTGACCTCCGCTCTCGTCTCACTCACGGGGTTCCTCCATCACGGTCTCGTCGTGGGAATACGGCGGCGAGCAGCAGCAGAGAAAGACGAGCGGCGCCTCGCCCGTGTTCTCGAGCCGGTGGGGGCTGTCGGCGGGGATGAGAACCGCGTCGCCCGGGCCGACGTCGCGCCTCTCGGCCCCGACGGTCATCCGGCCGGTCCCGGACAGCACGTAGTAGGACTCCTCGGTGTGCGGGTGCCGGTGTGGGAGGGTGGCTCGTCCGGCGGGCAGGGTCGCCTCGGCCAGGCTGTGGTTGCGAACCGGGGCGTTCGTCCGGTCGAGGAGCGAGCGGATCTGCGAGCCGTCCTTGGTCACGAACGGCTCGCTCTCGGTGAGCTGCACGACGATCATTCGCTGCCCGCCTCCCGGCGCGCGCGCGCGGACCGGATCAGGCTGACAACGATGCCGATGGCAACGGCGGCGCCGACTACGCCGAGGAACCAGGCGACGCTGCCGGCGTGCCCGCCGCCCTCGGCGCCGCCTTCGGCGGCGACGCCCGCGTGCCGGGCGAGGATCGCGTTCGCCTGTTCGTTCAGTTTCCGGGCGATCTGCTCCGGCGGGACGCGTCCGCCGATGGCGTCGGACTCGGCCTCCTCGATCTTACCGCGCACCTCCTGCCAGCCGAGCACGCCGGGCTCGGCCCGGGCGACCTCCAGCGCGTCGAACGCCCGGCGGTTGCGCCGGTCGGCGGCGAAGAACGCCTTCACCTCGGGCCGCTGGGCCGCCGACCGGCGAACGGGGAGGTAGCCCGTGCCGATCGACCATCGGGCGGTCACCGGGGTGGACGCGAAGTACTTGACGAACTGCCAGGCGGCCCGCTGCCGCTCCTCGCCCGTCTTCATCACCGCCACGTTCGCCCCGAAGAGAACGGTGACCGGCTCGACCCCCTCCCCGTGCGGGATGACGCCCATGTCCCAGTCGAACCGCCCCTGGATGTCGTCCTGGATGAACGGCCGGGTGGTGCTGGAGCGGAGGAAGAAGGCGCAGTTCCGGCTGACGAAATCCTTCCGGTCCCCGTAGTTCTCGCGGTCGATCTGGTAGGCGCCGCCCTGCTTGCACAGGTCGTGGATGAGGGTGAACGTCTTGACCGCGGGCGGCTTGTCGAAGAGCGCCCGCCGCCCGTCCGGCGTGACGATCTCCCCGCCGTACGACATGATCATCCCGTCGACCGTCGACGCGTCGACCGAGATGGCATACCCCCCCTTGTCCAGCTTCTTCTTCATCGCCCGGCACTGCTCCCGGAACTCCTTCCACGTCTCCGGCCGCTTCTCGAAACCCGCCTTCCTGATCAGGTCCAGGTTGTAGTAGAACATCAGCAGGCTCTTCGTGAAGGGGAAGGTGTAGAACTTGTTCCCGAACGCGGCGTAGCGGTTGTTCTCGAGGATCGACGGGAAGATGTCGGCGAAACTCTCCTTCGACAGCCCGATCTCCGGATCGTGGATATACGGGTCGAGCGCCACGCCGGCGTCGGACTGGATGTACTCGGCGACCATGCTCTCGTAGGCGACGACGAGGTCCGGCAGCTTCCCGGTGGGGATCGCAACGCGGACCTTCCGGAACAGGGCGCTGTAGCCGCCGCTGTAGACCAGCTTGACGGGGATGGGCGGGCCGGTCGCGTTGTAGTCGTCGACGATCTTCTGCAACAGCTCGGCGTTCTCCTGAGCCTGGGTGTGCCAGAACTGGAGCGGCTCCGGCTTCGCACCGAGCGCACCCGAGGTCGTCAGCACGAGCCCGGTCAGCGCGGCGAGCAGGGTCCGGCGTCTCATCGCTTATCCTTTCAATCCGGTTCCGGCGACGCCCTCGATGAAGCGCCGCTGCAGGATCAGGTAGAGCACGATCACCGGTATTATAACAATGGCGGAGGCGGCCATCACCATGTTCGTGTTCGTCGATTCGGCGCTGGTCAGGAAGGCGAGGCCGACCTGGACGACGAAGCGCTCGGGCGACCGGGTGACGATCAGCGGCCAGAGGAACGCATTCCAGCTCGCCAGGAAGGTGAAGATGGTGATGGTGGCGAGCGCGGGCGCGGCCATCGGGGTGGCCACCTGCCACATGAACCGCCAGTCTCCACAGCCGTCGATCTGCGCCGCCTCGTAGTAGTCGCGCGGGATCCCCTTGAAGAACTGACGCAGGATGAAGATCGAGAACACGTTCGCCATCCACGGTACGATCAGCGCCGGGAACGTGTCGTACCAGCCCAGCGCCACGATCGTGCTGTAGTTCGGGACCAGGGTCACCTCGAACGGGATCATCATCGTGGACAGGAGGATGGTGAACAGGACGCCCTTGCCCGGGAACTCCATGAAGGCAAACGCGTAGGCGGCGAGGATCGACGTGAACAGCACCCCGGCCGTGACGCACAGGGCGACGAAGAAGCTGTTGCGGAAGTAGGTGGCGAACGTGATCTCGCCCGACGAGCCGGGCGCCGCGTTCCGCCACGCGTCCGGGTAGTTCCGCCACTGCGGCGACGCCGGCACCACCGTCGGCGGGCTCGAATACGTCTCCTGCTCCGTCTGCAGCGAGGTCGTCAGCATCCAGAAAAACGGGAACGCCACGACGAGGACGCCGAGGGTGAGGATCAGGTAGCTGACCGCCTTCCTGGCTGTCCGCTTGCTCACGGCACGCCCTCCGTCATCCGGCCGATCCTCAAGAGGAAAAATGGCAAAAGGGGAAACCGGGAAAGGACTGTTCGGCGTGCCCGCAGGCCACGCCCTTAGAAACCATCTCAAGACCGTGGCACGGCCTTCCGGGCCGTGGACGTTCACGGGCAGGATGCCCGTGCCACATTTGATTCGCCCTTTTGAGATAGTCACTTGCTCCTTTTCCCGTTTTCCGTTTTCCTGCTTTCCCCTTTTCCCCTTTTCCCATGTTCCCTTTCCTCCTCCGCCTCAGTAGTGCACCCGCCTCCCGAGCATCCGCATCTGGAGGAACGTCAGCCCGAGGATGATGAGAAACAGGAGGACGGCGGTCGCCGTCGCCGCCCCCAGGTCGTGACTCGTATAGTAATGCCGGTAGATCTGCATGGTCAGATGTTCGGTGCCGCGCGTCCACGTCTCGCCCTGCCGCGCGATCACGTAGATCTGGTTGAACGTCTGGAACGAGCGGATGGTCGAGATGATGAAGAGGAAGAAGAGGGTGGGCGAGAGGAGCGGAAGGGTGATGTACCGGGTGCGCTGGATGCCAGTCGCGCCGTCGACCTCGGCCGCCTCGTACATCTCGCGGGGGATCGCCGACAGGCCGGCGAGGAAGATCACCACGTTGAACCCCAGCGCGTGCCAGATCGAGAAGACGATCACGCAGACGAGCGCCAGGCTCGGCCCCGCCGCCCACGACGGGAGCACCACGTCGACGTTGTCGGCCAGGAGCTGGAACACCCCGGTCGACTCCGAGTACCAGCGGAGCGGCTCGCCGCCCAGCCAGCGGACGACGGTGTTGGCCAGGCCGTACGACGACGGATTGAAGATCCAGCGCCAGACCATGGCCGCCGCGACCGTCGACGTCACGTACGGCAGAAAGTAGATCGTACGGAAGAGCCCCAGCGCTCGCAGCTTCTGGAAGAGCAGGCCGGCGATGAGAAAGCTGAGGATCATGGTGATGGGGACGGTGCCGACGGCGTACCAGACGGTCACGCCGAGCGAGTGGAGGAACTCGCCGGTCTCCACCAGCAGGTGCCGGTAGTTCCCGAGCCCGACGAAGCGGTAGCCCGGCCGGCCCCAGTCGGTGTGCAGGCTCATGTTGAACGCGTGGAAGAGCGGGTAGATGGAGAAGGCGAGGAGGATCACCGCTGCGGGCAGCAGGTAGAGGTATGGGGTCCACGATCGCCGTCGCATGGTCATGTTCCTCGCTCCCGGCGCGGTAAGGTATCAGCCGCCGGGCGGCAAGTCAACGCACCCGGGCGCGCTGGCATCGATCCTGCGAACGTGGGGATTCCGTCGGGGCCTCCCGAAAGGCGGTTCGGGTCGCTCTGTTGAAAACCGAGATCCTTCGCGCTCTACTGGGCCCCGGTTTTCAACAGAGCAGGTTCGGGTCGTTTCGTCCTCGTCCTCCTCCTCGTCCTCGGCTTCTCGATATCGGCCCACACACGGTAAGCATAGCCGCGGAAACGGGAGCGTGCCAACTCGTCGCACACAGTTCGCTGCACACGGATTCGGCCTTGGATCAGGACAGGCGTTCACCCGGCGGCCCCGTGCTGTTCATACTCATTCCAGGCAGGGCAGCCGTCCCACCGCCCGACGACGAGCACGACGACGAGGACGACGACGATCTCACAACCCGCGCCCCCGAACAAAATGTCAACTGGGGCGCGTTGGCATCGATCGGGCCACGGACCTTTGCCCGCACCTTTGCCGCAACGACCCGACGCCCGGACCCCTCCCCTGGCAGGGAGAGGCCCGCCCTGCGGAGCCTTGGCCAAGTGGGGTCGCCCGCGTAGCGGCCGGGTGAGGGTCGTTGTCCCAAGCGGCATTCGGCGGCCCGTCGAAGCGGCGCCTACACCCTCACCCAACCTCTCCCTCGGGGAGGGAGAGGGGTTCTCGGCAGCGGTCGTGCGCTGCTTCCGGCACCCCGTTCGGGGCCGACAGAGGGCGAATCATGTCTGTGTGGGCGACGGTGCAGGTTTAGGTCATCGGACTTGACGCGGGCGCCCGCGCGGACTAGGATCCGGGCACGTGTTGGCGCGCACCGCTGTCGACGAGGCCGAGCCGGAATGAACAGGAAGTTTCTCGAACGTCTTCACCCGTTGGCCCGGGAGCACCCCCAACGGATCGTCCTGCCGGAGTCGGACGACCCGCGGGTCCTGCGGGCCGCGGGCCGGCTGGCCGAGGCGGGCCTGGCGCGGCCGGTCCTGATCGGGCCGCCCGACGAGATCAGGCCCGCCGCGAACGACGCGGACGTCGACTTGCGCGACGTCGCGATCGTCGACCATCTGAACGACGGCCGGCTGGACGAGTACGTCGCCCGGCTGGTCGAGATCCGTTCGCATAAGGGCCTGACCGAGGAGATGGCCCGCGGGCTGCTCCGCACGCCGATCTACTATTCGGGGATGATGGTGGCGGCCGGCGATGCCGACGGCGCGGTGGCCGGCTGTGCGATGGCGACGGCCTCGGTCGTCCGGGGGTACATCCAGGTGATCCGGCCGAGCGAAGAGATCCGGACCGTGTCGAGCTGTTCGATCATGGCGCTGCGGCCGGGGAGCATCGCCGCCAACGACACCCTGTTCTTCGCGGACACCGGGGTGCTGCCCGACCCGACGGCGCGCCAGCTCGCCGACGTGGCCCTGGCCACGGCCCGGACCTACGGGGCGTTCTTCGACGACGAGCCGCGCGTCGCCATGATCTCGTTTTCGACCCGGAGCAGTGCGTCGCACCCGGGGATCGAGAAGGTGACGCTGGCCACGGAGCTGGCCCGGGAGCGTGCGCCGACCCTGGCCATCGACGGCGAGCTCCAGGTCGACGCCGCGCTGGTCCCCGAGGTCGCAGCCCGCAAGGTCGGGCGGAGCCCGGTCGCCGGCCGGGCCAACATCCTGGTCTTCAGCAACCTGGACGCGGCGAACGCGGCGTACAAGCTGGTCGAGCGGCTGGCCGGGGCGCGGGCGCTCGGCCCGGTCCTGCAGGGGCTTCGGCGCCCGGCGAGCGATCTGTCGCGCGGCTGCTCGGCCGACGACATCGTGGACGTGGCGGCGGTGGTCGGCGTCGAGGCGGCCCGGTGGACGTAACGGCGTCGGCAGTCACGCGCGCACTGATTCTGCCGACCCTACGGACGGAGGCTTGCCGCGCCTGCGCGGCGTTTGCTATCATCTTCTTGTCGAGCTGAGGAGGCCCCGGCGGTGATCCTCAAGGGCAAGGCGTACGCTCGGATCGGGCTGATCGGCAATCCGTCCGACGGCTACTACGGCAAGACGATCGGGCTGATCCTGAAGAACTTCTCGGCCGAGGTGTTGCTGTGGGAGTCGCCGGAGCTGGAGATCAAGCCGGGGCAGGAGGACTCGCTGGTCTATGCGTCGCTGCCGGAGCTGACCTCCGACGTCGAGCTGAGCGGGTACTACGGCGGCATGCGGCTGATGAAGGCGACGGTCTACCGGTTCGCGAAGGTGTTCCTGTCGGACCGGTCCCCGGGTGAGCTGCCGAACTTCACGATCCGCTACCGGACCGACATCCCGCGGCAGGTGGGGCTCGCCGGCTCCAGCGCGATCATCACGGCCACCACGCGCGCCCTCTGCCGGTTCTATGAAATCCGCATCGACGAGGAGGTCCTGCCCACGTTCGTGCTGGAGGTGGAGACGGAGGAACTGGGCCTGACCGCGGGGCTTCAGGATCGGGTGATCCAGGCCTACGAGGGGGCGGTGTACATGGACTTCGACCGGGAGCTGGTGAAATCAACGGGCCACGGGCGGTACGAGCCGCTCGACCCCCGCCTGTTCCCGCCGCTGTTCGTCGCCTACCGCACCGACGTGGCCGAGCTGAGCACGGTCACCCACACGGACCTGCGCGAGCGGTGGAAGCTGGGCGACCGGGTGGTGCTCGACGGGATGGCGGGATGTGCGGGGCTGACCGAGCAGGCGCGGGGGCTCCTGCTCGCCGGTCGGGGCTCCGAGCTGGGCGAGCTGCTGGACGCGAATTTCGAGCTGCGCCGGTCGATGTGCGACCTGGACCCGGTGGACGTGCGGATGGTGGAGATCGGCCGGAAGCACGGCGGGCACCCGAAATTCTGCGGCTCCGGCGGGGCGGTCGTCGGGATCCACCCGGGCGACGAGGCCTGCGCCGCAATGGCCGAGGAGCTGAAACAGGTCAACGCACGGGTCATTCGTCCTCAATTCTGACCAGGGAAGGCGGGAGGACCGTTGGGTACGCAGAAGCAGGCGGAGGCGCCGATCCTGATCGGCGACAGCCCGGCCATCGGCGAGGTCAATCGCCTGATCGAGACGGCCGCCGAGTCCGACATCACGGTCCTGCTCACCGGCGAGAGTGGGACGGGGAAGACCCTGGCGGCGCGGCGCATCCACCAGCTCTCGGCCCGACGCGCCGGGCCGTTCGTCCAGACCAACTGCGCCAGCCTGCCCGAAACGCTGCTCGAGTCGGAGCTGTTCGGCCACGAGCGCGGCGCGTTCACCGGCGCCGAGCGCCAGCACAGCGGCCGGTTCGAGCAGGCCGACGGGGGCACCCTCCTGCTCGACGAGGTGGGCGAGCTCAGCCCGCGCGCCCAGGCGAAGCTGCTCAACGTGATCGAGGAACGGGCGCTCCAGCGGGTCGGCGGCGAGGGGCTGATCCACACCGACGTCCGCCTCGTCGTGGCGACGAACGCCGACCTGCGGCAGCGGGTGGAGGCCAGCGAGTTCCGCCGCGACCTCTTCTTCCGCCTGGGCGAACTCGCCATCCGGCTCCCGCCGCTGCGCGAGCATCCCCAGGACATCCCCGCACTGGTCCAGCACTTCATCGGGGAGATCAACGCGGAGCTGGGCAAGAACGTCGAGCGCGTCTCCGACGCGACGATGGGCCAGCTTCTCCGGTACCGCTGGCCGGGCAACGTGCGCGAGCTGCAGAACGTGATCAAGAGCGGGCTGGCCACCGCGGAGCACGAGGCGGTCTGGCTGGAGGACCTCCCGCTCTCGGTCGAGATCCACACCCGCGACGGGGAGCAGGCGGCGGGCGACCTGTGCACGCTGGAGGAGATCGAGCGGCGGCACGTCGCCCGGGTGCTCGCCGCAGTCGACTGGAAGAAGGTCGACGCGGCCCGCACGCTCGGGATCAGCCGGGCGACCCTCGACCGGAAGATCGCGAAGCACGGGCTGGAGAAGCCCGAGTAGCCCCCGCCTGAACGTATCATAATGATACATTTCGCCGCCGGGCCGCACACTGGTCGTAAGCGCTTCCTTCTCGTTGACTTACCCCATTGAGCGGCGCAGAAGTGTATCAGAATGACACAATGCCGCCGGGCTGTCGGCCGGCCCGAGCACCGTTCATCACCCGCCGGGCACCTTCTTAGCGCTCTGTTGTTCAAGCACTTACAGCCCCACGCCGCGGCTCGCGGTGCCTTTCTCGCGCCGCCTGGCACGCGGATTGCACTGCTGCCGCGCGGGCATTGAATTATGGAAGCGTTTGGAATGACCAGGAAGTCCGCCAACCCAACTCCAGTGCCTCTTTCCGCCCATGCGGTCCCCTGCCTCCGGGTATCTCCGCCCTCCCCGGAGGCAGGGCCGCCTCCGCAGGATGTCTCTCGGGACGGAAAGTCACCACGGTTTGCCCGGCGGCCCAGCAGAGAGGAGCCAACGATGATGCGCACAGCTTTTCGCAGACGGACTCACGCGTTCACTTTCCCGCAGTTGGTGATGGGCGTCGCGGTCGTCGCCCTGTTGATGACGATGAGCGTACAGGCGATGCGGTACGCGACGAAGAAGGCGGACATGCAGCGCCTGCTCAACAAGGGCAACCACCTGTCGACGTGCCTCGAGCTCTACCACCAGCGGAACAATCGCTATCCGGACGCCTACCCCGCGCACCTGGAGGTGGATCTGGCGCCGTATACAGACGACGAGGAATTGTTCGTCAGCCCCGCAGACCCGGACGCGGGCGCTGAGCCCCTGAACCGCTCCTACGTGACCCCGGTGTTGAGCCAGCAGAACACCTATGTCCTCAGTCTCAATTCCGAGTCGGACCGGGAGCACGCGGCGGTGGTGTACGCCGACATGTCGGCCCGCGCTGTGAAGCGCCTGCCCATCACCCACGACGGCGACGAGATCGAGCCCGGGACAGTCGTGGGCGGCGGGACGGTGACCTTCGGCAACGCGAGCACCGCCGAGCTCTCTGAGAACTTGACCACAACTGTTGTTCAATCGTTCGTCGGAGATGACGACAATCCATTTAGTGTGGTCAAGGTCAACCGGGATGTCGCCGGCATGATGACGGCCGTGGCAGTCGACGCGGGCGTCGTCGAGGTCGCCTCGGACGCCGGAGTCACGCTCGTCAGGGGTGGTGTGGCCGATGTCCAGTTCATGCAGGAGGACGGCGAGAACTACGCGAAGGTCTGCACGAAGTCGGGCGAAGTGATCGTGAACGGAAAAGTGGTGAGGAGCGGAGAGCTCGTGGGCAACGTCGTCGATGACAACCCCGAGAACAACCTCCTGTTCACCGTGGACGACGACAACTACCTCGTCGCCCAGGAGGACTGCACCGCGCACATCCGGGTCCTCGGCAAGGCGATCACCTACGGCGCCGGCGGCCCCGATTGCGCCGTCCAGGCCGGGGCCAAGATCGGCGACGACGCCGCGTGGGAGTGGCTCTTCAACGGCTCCCAGGTCTACGGTGGCGAGGAGTACACCCAGGACATCACCAAGGGCACCCGGATCGCCGCCATGGGCCGGGCCAGCTACGACTGGTGGTCGGCCACCTACAAGTCCACCGTCGACCGCCGCCAGGTCCTGGTGCTTGTCAACGGCGACGAGCCGCCCGAGTTCGACCCCTTCGACGGTCAGGCCGAGATCACCGAGTTCTGCGACTCGGTCATCGATCCGTCCACCGGCCGCATCACCATCGAGCCGCACCAGGCGCTCCTCCTCTTCGAGCTCGGCACCACCAACATGTCGAGCCCCGCCGCCGACTTCCAGGACCTCGTCATGCTCGTCGACTTCGCCCGCATCACCGAACGGGGCGCCGACGGGACCGGAGACGCCCTGAGCGGAAGCATCAACATCAACCCGAACAACGCGGACAACTTCGAGTTCATCCTCGGAAAACCCGACGGCAGCCGGATCGTCCGCGACGACCTGCTCGACTCGCGCGGCGCCCTGACCTACAACGGCAAGGCCCTGGGCGTCCGCGTCAAGCCCAAGGGCAACGGCAACCAGAACTCGCTCATGCTCAACGGTGACGTCTACCCGCTCGAAAATGGCCGCGTGTATCGGATCATCGCCGTCAAGCCCGACGACGCGACCGGGGATGACTGGCAGCTGGACGTCAATCTGTACAACGACCACGGCGTCGGCATGGGCCACTGGTGGATCGACATCTCGGCGAGCAGCGCGACGATCAAGAAGGAAGCGGCCCCGGCGGTGGGAGGCCGAAAGGTCACCGTCGGCGACAACAACAAGATCACCGTGCACGGCGACGCGTCGCTGGGCATCCGCGTACTCGGCACCGATCTCACCGAGTACTACCTGCAGAGACGCGGCTGGAACTGGCGGTGGCTGGAACGCGACATCCCCATCAGCCTCCGGATCAAGATCAACCACGACTGGCACGAGATCAACAACGGCAAGGCGGTCCAGGACGGCTACCAGTCCATCCAGGAGCTGGGGACGGACAGCGAGATCGCCATCAAGGCGATCTCGTACAACGGCTACGACAGCGCCTCGTACCACTCGGCGGACGGCTCCGGCCACGTGCTGACCGTCCTGCCCGGCGAGGTCCCCGATCGCATCGCCCCGACCGCCGAGAACTCGCCCGCGCTCCGCGACTACGTCAAGCGGGCGCTCGACGAGACCTCCCGGACCGCCACCATCGCACCCAACCAGGTCCTCATGCTCTTCGAACTCGACGAGGAGTACACCGACAGCCCCGACGCGACGTTCCAGGACATCGGCGTCCTCCTCACCTTCACCCCGGACAGCCTCCACAAGACCAACCGCAAGAACGACGACACGTTCGACGGCTATGGGACCACCGACTCGACCGACCCCGTCGGCCCCACGGCCGAAACCTACGCCACCGAGAACGGCATGGACCTGACCACCGAATGGGCCATGATCCGCGAGGCGGACCTGCCCATCGACGACGGGTCCTCCGACAGCACCGACTCCACCACCGACGACTCCTCCACCGAAGACCCGATTGACGACGGTTCGGACCCGGACTATACTCAGAACGACGATCCGACAGCGGATTACACGGAAGCGGACGGCATTTCTCGGCGAATCCTGGGCCGTGGCGTACCCGTCAAAGAGGGCTGGTGGGTGAAGGTCAAGGGATTCAATCGCTGAGAGATCGCGAACGCGAGCGCATGGGCGGAGAAAAGAGGTGGCTCGGAAACACACCCTGAAACTCAGGGAGCTGCGGCGAATCCGAATCCGGTTCGCCATCCTGCTCGGCCTGACGGCCTTCCTCACCGCCGTCATCCTCGGCTACCTGATCCTCCGCACCACCATGCCCGCCCAGACCCAACACATCGACGCGTACTTCCGCCCAGAGGCCCTCGGCTTCTTCGGGTTCGCCGCCCTGCTGCTCACCGTCGCCCAGTACGGCCTCCTGCGCCAGCTCACCGTCGGCGACGGGCGCCGCATCGAGGAAATGACCTACACCGACGAACTGACCGGGGCGGGCAACCGCCGCCACATCGCCAAGTTCCTCGCCGAGGAATTCCGCGAAGCCCAGCTCGCTCACAATCCGCTCTCCGTCGTCTTCATCGACATCGACGACTTCAAGCAGATCAACGACGAATACGGCCACCAGGCCGGCGACCTCGTCCTCCGCGCCGCCGGCCACGCCGTCCGAGAAAGCATCCGCGAAGAGGACATGGTCGGCCGCGCCGGCGGCGACGAGTTCGTCGTCGTCCTCCCCGACACCGACAGCCAGTGCGCCAGCGTCGTCGCACGCCGCATCGCCGAGCGGTTCCAGGGCATCTCCGTCACCGTCGAACGGGCCGGGCCCATCGAGGGCATCACCGGAAGCATGGGAATCAGCTCCTACCCCGTCAATGCCAACACGCGCAAGGGCCTCATCGACGACGCCGACCGCAGCATGTACACCGCCAAACGCGCGGGCAAAGGCACCATCGTCGTCTCCATCGCCCGCGCCACCGGCCCCGAACCCCGCTCGTCCACCCGCCACGTCACCACGTTCGCCGACGAGATCGGAGAGATCGTCAACCGAGACGGCCGCCGCGGCCTGTCCACCGCTCCGCCCGCGGCCGGGGAGCGGACCCATGTCTGACGGCAGCCCGCTCCAGCGATGCGACCCCCGGCCGATCGGCGCCATCATCCGCGAAAAAACCGGCCTCTCCCAGGCCGGGCTCGATCGCGCCCTCGAGGTCCAGCGCCAGTCCAAGCGGGCCGGCAAGAACGACGGGCTCTGCGACGTCCTCGTCCGCCTCAACAGCATCACCGAAGAAGACAAGGCCCGCTGTCTCGGCGAACAGTGGGGGATCCCCTTCGTCGACCTCGACGACGTGGAGATCGACCCCCAGATCATCCGCCGCATCCCCGAGCACCTGCTCCGCGAACACAAGATCCTCCCCCTGCGGGAGGAGAACGGCCGCCTCATGCTCGCCATCGTCGACCCCCTGAACATCCGGGCCGTCGACGAGGCCCACATGGTCACCGGCTGCGAGATCGTCCCCCTCATCACCACCGAAGAGGGCCTGCTCCGGCGGCTCAACACCCTGACCGCCGTCGGCGAAGAGGCCGCCGAAAGCATCATCGCCGACGCCGCGAAGAACATGAAGATCGACGAGCTCGAGGTTCACGAGAGCAAGGAGGAAGAGATCTCCATCGAGGAGATCACCTCCGGCGCCGAGGAAGAGCCCATTGTCCGGCTCGTCAACGCCATCATCGCGCGGGGCATCTCCGTCGGCGCCAGCGACATCCACATCCAGCCCGAGCGCGAAAACGTCCGCGTCCGATACCGGGTCGACGGCGTCCTGCACGACGGGCCCGCTCTCCCGCTCCCCATCTCCCGCTCCGTCGTGTCGCGGATCAAGGTCGTCTCCAACATGGACATCGCCGAGAAGCGCGTGCCGCAGGACGGCCGCCTCTCCCTGCGGACCAGCGGGTACGACTACGACCTCCGCGTCTCCACCCTCCCCGGCATCAACGGCGAGAAGGTGGTCATGCGGATCGCCAAGCAGTCCGCCGAACTCGCCGACCTGAGCCGGCTGGGCTTCTCCGGCGAAGACCGCCAGCGATGGGAAGAACTCATCTCCCGGCCCTACGGCCTCATCCTCGTCACCGGCCCCACCGGCTCCGGAAAATCCACCACCCTCTATGCCGGGCTCCGCATGCTCAACTCGCCCGAGAAGAACATCATCACCATCGAGGACCCGGTCGAACTGAAGCTGAGGGGCATCACCCAGATCGAGGTCAACCCGAGGTCCGGCCTCACCTTCGCCTCCGTCCTCCGCAGCGTCCTCCGCCAGGACCCCGACATCGCCATGGTCGGCGAGATCCGCGACCACGAGACGGCCATGCTCGCCAGCGAGGCCTCGCTCACCGGACACCTCGTCCTCTCCACACTCCACACCAACGACGCACCCAGCGCCATCACCCGCCTGCTCGACATGGACGTCGAGCCGTTCCTCATCGCCTCCAGCACCATCGGCGTCCTCGCCCAGCGGCTCGTCCGCGTCCTCTGCCCCAAGTGCCGCGAAAAATACGAAACCAGCGCCCTCACCCTCCAGCGCTTCGGCTTCGCCCCCAAGAACCCCGACGAAACCGTCACCATCTATCGCGCCGTCGGCTGTGACCACTGCTCCGGCACCGGCTACAAGGGCCGCACCGGCGTCTTCGAACTGCTCGACGTCACCGACGAGATCAAGCGACTCATCCTCGCTCGCGAGTCCTCCGGCGTCATCAAGGCCGCCGGACTCCGCCAGGGCATGACCACCATGGCCCACGATGCCACCAGCAAGATCATCTCCGGCATCACCACCGTCGAAGAAGCGCTCCGCGTCATCGACATCGAACACGCCGTCGGCGAAAATGACGACGCAAAAAAAAACTCAACAGTTACCGTAGCCAAGAAATCGAAGTCTAGCCCCCCGAGCGAAAAAGGATCGACACAGGCACCGCCGGACGCCCGGCAGCCTCCCCCCGCGAACCTCGACCCCAAAGCCGTCGCCGCCAGCCAGGAGGCCGCAAAAGCCGCCGCCCAGGCCGCACGAAACGCCGAACGGGCCGCCCGACAAGCCCAGGCCGCCGCTCGGGACGCCGCCGAACAACCCGCCCGGCCGGCCGACGCCAAACCCGGCCAGGTTCACCACGCACTCGAAACCGCTCAGGCCGCCCGCAAGATCGCCGAAGAAGCCCGCAACGCCGCACAGCAGCTCGGCAGCCAGCTCGAGCAACACGACTCGACCCGCGACCAGCGCATCGCCGAGGTCGCCGCTGCCGCCCGCGACGCCCGGCAGCTCGCCGACCAGGCACACGACGTCATCGAGAAGGCCCGGGCAGAGACCGACCGCAAATCGGACGACGCCGTACGCGTCGCCGAGGCCGCCCGACAACAGGCCGACGAAGCCGCAGAGGTGTCCACGAAAATCCGCACCCTCGCCGAACAGGCCGCACAGCGCAGCGAGCAACTCGACGAGTCCCTCCGCGTTCAGATCGACCAGGCGCTCGAGACCGCCCGGGCCGCCGAACAGGCCGGCCAACAGGCACAAACCGCCGCAAAACAGGCTGCACAACAGGCCCAACAAGCCGGCTCCGCCGACGAACAGCGCGTCGCCCAGGCCGTCGAAACCGCCCGAAACGCCGCCGACGCCGCCCAAAACGCCCAGGACGCCATCCCACCCCTCCGGCAGGCCCTGCACGACGCCACCGGAAAACTCGAACAGTTCGAACCGCTCCGGGAACAGGTCGCCCGCGCCGTCGAGGCCGCCGAATCCGCTCAGACCGCCGCCCGGAACGCACTCGATACCGCCAACCAGGTCCAGACCGACCACGCCGACCAGATCACCGAAGCCGTCCGCACCGCGAACGCCGCACGCGACGAAGCCCGGCAGGCCGCCAGCCGCGCCGAACAGTCCGAACACCACGGCGAGCAAAAAATCCAACACGCCGCCGAAACCGCACAGGCCGCCCTTCAGGCCGCGCAGGACGCGCACGCCGCCGTCCGGGACATCGCCGACGCCGCCACACACAGCTCCGAGGACCAGGCCGAAGCGGTCGCCAGGGCCGCAGCCGCCGCCGACGCCGCCCGACAGACCGCCGAACGAGCCCTCCAAGCCGCAGAACAGGCCAACCAGCGCGCCGGCTCCCTCGATGACGCCCACCGCCAGAAACTCGACCAGGCGTTCTCACTCGCCACCGCCGCCGCCCAGACCGCCGAAAACCTCTGCCAGAACCTCGATCAACTCGACGGCCGATCCCGACAAACCGAGACTGACCTGCGCCGGCAGGTGGACGCCGCTCGCGAGGCGGCCCGGGCCGCGCAAGACGTCGCCGCACGGGCCGCCGAGACCTCCAGGGAGGTCCAGGCCACCGTGAATGAATCCAACGAAACCATCGAGAAACGGCTCGCCGAAAACGACCAGCAGACCGCTCAGACCCTCGAAAGAGCCGAGACCGCCCAGGACCTCGCCGGCCGCGCACTCCACGCCGCACAAGACGCCCAGCAGGCCGTCAGCCGCGCCGCGGATAGACTCCAGCAGCTCGCCGACGACACGGAGAAACAGTTCCAGCAGACACGCACCGAACAGGATGCGCGCGTCGACCACGCGCTCGAGAGCGCGGGCGCCGCTGCCCGGGCCGCCGAGGAAGCGACGCGCGAGGCCCGGGGAGCCGGCGACCACGCCGCCGAACAGGCCAGTCGCGCCGGCGAGCTCGCCGCCGCCGCCAAGGAGGCCGCCGAGGAGGCCGGGCGCATCGCCCGCCAGGCCGCCGAACGAGCGGAGACGATCGAGGCCGCCGACCCCGCCGAGGTCCGCGCCGCGGTCGAAGCGGCCGAGTCCGCCAACCGCACCGCCGAGCAACTGGCCGAGCGCATCGAACAACTCGCCGCCCAGCAGGGCGCCGGCGACGAACAGACTCGGAAACTCGCCGCCGCCGCGAAGGAGGCCGCCGAGGAGGCCGGGCGCATCGCCCGACAGGCCGCCGAACGCGCCGAGACGATCGAAGCCGCCGACCCCGCCGAGGTCCGCGCCGCGGTCGAGGCAGCCGAGTCCGCGAACCGGACCGCGGAGCAACTCGCGCAGCGCATCGAACAACTCGCCGCCGAACAGGGTGGCGAGAGCGCTGAGGTACGCCAATTGGCCGAGAGCGCCCACCAGCTCGCTCAGCAGGCCCGGGAGGCGGCTCGCGAGACCGCCGAGCAGGCCCAGTACAGGGGGGCGGCGGACCGCGAGGAGATCCGCGCGGCCGTCGAGGTCGCCGAGGCCGCGAATCGCACCGCGGAGCAGCTCGCCGAGCGCGTCGAGCAGCTCGTGGGCGAGCGAGGCGCCGAGGACGAGCAGGCGCGCACGCTGGCCGCCGCCGCGAAGGAGGCGGCCGAGGAAGCCGGGCGCATCGCCCGACAGGCCGCCGAGCAGGCGGAGACGATCCAGACCGCCGATCCCGCCGAGGTCCGCGCCGCCGTCGAGGCCGCCGAGTCCGCGAATCGAACGGCGGAGCAGCTCGCGCAGCGCGTCGAGCAACTCGCCGGCGAACGAGGCGCCGAGGACGAGCAGGCGCGCACGCTGGCCGCCGCCGCCAAGGAGGCGGCCGAGGAAGCCGGGCGGATCGCGCGACAGGCTGCCGAACGTGCCGAGACGATCGAGGCTGCCGATCCCGCGCAGATCCAGGCGGCCGTGGCGGCGGCCGAATCCGCCAACCGCACCGCGGAGCAACTGGCCGAGCGCGTCGAGCAACTCACCGCCGAACGAGGCGCCGAGGACGAGCAGGCGCGCACGCTGGCCGCGGCCGCGAAAGAGGCCGCCGAGGAGGCCGGGCGGATCGCCCGACAGGCCGCCGAACGCGCCGAGACGATCGAGGCCGCCGATCCCGCGCAGATCCGGGCGGCGGTCGAAGCGGCCGAATCCGCCAACCGCACCGCGGAGCAACTCGCCGAGCGCGTCGAGCAACTCGTGGGCGAGCGAGGCGCCGAGGACGAGCAGGCGCGCACGCTGGCCGCCGCCGCCAAGGAGGCCGCCGAGGAGGGCGGGCGTATCGCCCGACAGGCCGCCGAACGAGCGGAGACGATCGAAACCGCCGACCCCGCCGAGGTCCGCGCCGCGGTCGAG
>JAWODX010000297.1:0-3274 GCA_046483085.1 Planctomycetota bacterium | reverse complement strand
CCGGCGGCCGGGTGCTCTCGGTCACGGACGATCTCCACCGAGACGGTCCGGGCGAACCGCAGCGCCCCCGGCTTCTCCAGCCGCACGGCCACCCGCTCGACCCGCCGGTCCTCCAGGCACGTCTCCGCGATCCGCTGCGCCAGCCGCTCGATCAGATAGAACGACGAGTTCTCCGCGAGCGCGATTACCTTCTTCTTGATGGCCACATAGTCGACCGTGTCCTCGATCCGGTCCGTTCGTCCGGGCGTCCGCAGGTCGGCGAACAAGGTGATGTTCACGTTCACGTTCTGCTTCTCGCGCCGCTCCCAGTCCCGCACGCCGACAATACAGCGGAGGAGCAGGTCGCCGATGTGGATTCGGTCCAGCGGACGATCATCCATACGTCCGACCCCTCATGTGCTGGCCGCCGTCCACGAAGATCACCTGTCCGGTGACGAATTCGTTCGCCAGGAGGAAGAGCACCGCCTCGGTCACCTGGCTCAGCGTGCCCACGCGGTTCAGCGGATTCGATGACGTCATCCGCTCGAGATAGGCTCGGTCCTTGCCCGGCGGCGGCAGGATCAGGCCGGGTGCGACCGCGTTCACCCGCACAGCCGGAGCGAACTCCAGCGCCATCATCCGCGTCAGCGAAAAGAGCATCCGCTTGCTCAGGTGATAGGCCACGTGCTCGCGATCGTACGCGACCACCCGCGTGTCCAGGAAATTCACGATCGCCCCCTCGCGGCCCTGGTCCGCGAACCCCCGCGCGAGCTGCAGGGGCGCGAGCGCGTTGATCTGGACGTTCCGCGCCAGATCGGCCGTGTTGAAATCGGTGAGCGTGCCCGGCTCGAAAATCGCGGCGTTGTTCACCAGCAGATCGATCGGCCCCGCCGCATCGGTCGCCCGGTCGAACAGCGCCGCCGCCTCGGCGGGATCGGCGAGATCCGCCGAAATGGTCCAAGCGTCGGCACCGAGCTCACACAGCCGATCGGCGGTCGCTTCCGCCTCGTCGCCCGAACGGCGGTAGTGGATCACCACGTTCGCACCCTCGGCGGCGAGGGCAACGGCCACCGCCCGGCCGATCCGTTTCGCACCGCCCGTCACCAGCGCCGTCTTGCCCGACAGCGCGGACACCTCGCTCATTCGTGTCCCTCGCCTGTCGCGGATAGGCGCGTGTCGTACAGCCGGTCGGCCTTGGCGGCGAACACGAAATCAGCGTCCGCCAGGCCGTCGATCTTGTGCGTCCAGATCACCAGCCGCACCTCGCCCCAGGCCAGGTGGATGTCGGGATGGTGGCCGACCTCTTCCGCCAGCGCGCCGACCGCGTTTGTGAAGTCGAGCGCGCTCTTGAAGTCCGGGAACTCGTACGCCTTCTCCAGGTGATGCTCGTCGACCACGTCCCAGCCGCCGCCGAGCTCCTCCTCGTACTCCTTCAGGTCATCGCCCTTGAGGGGCGGGACGCCGCCCTGGCACGGCACACATTCCCGGTCCGCCAGCGGACAGCTCGGTGATCCCGCGTCGCTCATCGTTCCCTCCGAATCATGAGACGTGCATGTCAGCCGGCCAGTTCGCGCAGATCAACGCCCTCGTCCTCGAACTGCTCCGGATCGATGTTCCGCCCGGCCTTCAGAACCTGCATGGCGGCGATGAAGTCGACGTCCCGCCAGAGCGACGCGACCGCTCGGAGGGCCCCCGCCTCGTAGTAGCCGGTGAGGAACTCGCCGCCGATCTCGCCGCGGACCGCGATCCGATCGAAGGTCCGCGCCGAGCCTGCGTAGTTGATCGACTTCCCGTGCTGCTGGGTCCAGAAGAACGGGACTTCATCGTACGGGTCGTCGCGGCCGAGCATCATCCGGGCCGCGTGCTGCCCCTGGCGCTCGGCGACCACCCAGTGCTCGACGCGGATGCGCCGCCCGAGCCGCGCATCGGGCACCATGGCAATATCCCCGGCCGCGTACACGTTCTCCGCCTTCGTCTGCAGCCGCTCGTCCACCGGTACCGCGCCGTCCTCCACCAGACCGGTCCCCTCGAGGAAGTCCACCGCCGGGGCGATGCCCAGCCCGGCCACCACCACGTCCGCCGGCAGTGTGCTGCCGTCGTCAAGCTCGACCGACTCGACCTTGCCCGCGCCCCCGATCTTCGCGACGCTCGCGCCCATGTGGAACGTCGTGCCCGCCTCCTCGTGCAGGCCCCGCAGCCACCGGCCGACCGCCTCGCCGAACACCCGGGCCATCGGCACCGCCGCGCGCGCCACCAGATCGACCTTCAGCCCGCGCTCGGCCAATGAGCCCGCGACCTCCATCCCGATAAACCCCGCCCCGATCACCACCACGTTCTCCGCACCGTCCAGCGCCCCGATGATCGACTCTGCGTCGGCCAGCGTCCGAAGCAGAAACACACCCTCCAGGTCGCCTCCCTCGACCGGCAGGGGCCTGGGCACGCCGCCCGTCGCGAGCAGCAGCCGGTCGTAAGCCAGCTCGCTCCCGTCGGCGAACGTTACCGAGCCAGCGCCCGGGTCGACGGCGGCCACCTCGTGGCTCGTGAGCAGATCGATCCCGCGGTCCGCATAGAAGCTCTCGTCTCGCAGCGGGATCCACTCCGGCTTCGCCTCGCCGGACAGATATTCCTTCGAGAGGTTCGGCCGGTCATACGGCCGGTCGGGCTCGGCCGTGATCAGCGCGATCTTGCCGCCGAACCCTTCCCGCCGCAGCGTCTCCGCCGCAGCGTTCCCCGCCGCGCCCGCCCCGACGATCACCGCCTGCAGGCCCTCGGTACCGGCCACTGGCTCCGGTTCCTCCCGGGCCTCCGCGCGGGGCCGGACGTAGACATCGCCCGCCTCGACCTTCGCCTCATAGCACGTCAGGTGGTCGAGCGCCGGCGGCGAGACCATCCGCCCGTCGGTCACGTCGAACCGCGCATTGTGCCAGGGACACGTCACCACGTGGCCGTCGAGCAGACCGTCCGCCAGCGGCCCGCCGTAGTGCGTGCACTTGCCCGCGCACGCGTGAATCTCGCCGTCGACGCGGACGAGCAGGACATCGTCCCCGTCGACCTCGACCGCGATCGGTTCGCCCTCTTTCACGTCGGTTTCCGGCGCAGCCTTGCGCCATCCGTCTTCGCCCATGGGTCTGGCTCCTCTCCTCCCCGGGAAGGCCGGGCGTGATCGTACGCGCGCCAGCGCCCCCTGTCAAGCCCGCTGTTTCGCGAGGCATTTGCGATGTCCCCTGCTGCGATGACAAATTGTAGCCGAGGTCATGGACCTCGGCTACAATTTGTCATCGCAGCAGGGGACATC
>JAWODX010000115.1:0-4845 GCA_046483085.1 Planctomycetota bacterium | reverse complement strand
TCTCGCCGACCAGGACGATGTTCGGCGCCTGCCGAAGCATCGCCCGCAGAATCCGCGCGAACGTCAGGTTGATCTGGGGATTCACCTGGACCTGGTTGATGCCCGAAATGTGGTACTCCACCGGGTCTTCCGCCGTGATGATTTTGCGGTCGGGCGTGTTCAACTGGTTCAGCGCCCCATACAGCGTGGTCGTCTTGCCCGAGCCCGTAGGCCCGGTCACCAGGAAGACGCCGTTGGGACGGGCGATGAGTTTCTGAAACAGGTCAAAGTCGTCGCGCAAGAAGCCGAGGTTCTCCAGGCCCAGGTTGATCGATTCCCGGCGGAGAATTCGCAGCACAATGCTCTCGCCGTAGTAGGACGGCAGGGTCGAGACGCGGAAGTCCAGGTCATTGCCGTCCAGGCGCATGCGGATGCGGCCGTCCTGGGGCAGGCGTTTCTCCTCGATCTGCATTCCCGACATCAGTTTGAGGCGAGTCGTGATCGCCCCCTGCAGCCGCTTCGGCGGCGGGTCCCGCTCGATGCACACCCCGTCGACCCGGTACCGCACCCGGAGCCGGGTGGAGAGGGCCTCGATGTGGATGTCCGAGGCACGCATCCGCGCCGCCTCCGTGATGATCAACTGCACCAGCCGCACGATCGGGGCCGCCTCCGCGTGCGCCTCGGCCCCTTTCTCCCCGCGGTCCTCGAACTGGACGTCCGTCGACGTGAACTCCTGGAGCATCGAGTCCACCGACTCCGACTCCGTCTGTTCGGTGTACCCCGAGATGACCTGCCGCACCTCATGCGGCGAAGCCAGCACGCAGTCCACGTCCATGTTCAGGCGGAACCGGATCGCGTCCACCGACTCCAGGTCCAGCGGGTCCGTGATGGCCACCCGCAGCCGACCGTCGGAGTAATCCAGCGGCACGATCTGGTACTCCTGCATCATGGCTTCCGGCACCATCTCCATGACCTGCGCGTTGATGCTGCCGATGTCCAGTTGGACGTACTCCATGTCGAACTGCAGGGCCAGGGCCTTGGCCACGTCCTGGCCTTCGCAGGCCCCCATCCCGA
Source organism: Planctomycetota bacterium (assembly GCA_046483085.1). Taxonomy (GTDB): domain Bacteria; phylum Planctomycetota; class PUPC01; order PUPC01; family PUPC01; genus JAWODX01. Next base: position 3,792 of record JAWODX010000115.1, on the reverse strand, counting down.
CCAGGACCTCGCCGAGGCGCCGGCCGCTCTTGGTCTGGCGCTCCAGCCCCTCGCGGACCTGCTGGTCCGTGATCACCCCCCATTCTTTCAGGATCTCACCGAGTCGCTTCCGTGGATTCAGCATGATCGCACCTGAAAAGGTAGTCGCTCCCGGCCGGGACGAACCTGTCCCCGCGGCCCCACCAGATACCGCCGGGAACCGGACCAGACCCGCGCCCGGCCCGGGACTTTCACCCCATGGCCGACCCCATTCTCGCCTCCCGCGGCAGTTCCGTCAACCACAAATCGCCCGCCGGAGGCGCCGGTGCACCGCAGCCACGGCCTGCACCCGTGTTCGCACCCTCACCGCGTCACCCGCCAACGCCGCCGCCCCACGATTCCGGCCGGGTCTTTACCCCGCCGCCAGAAGCGTGTATACTTCCGGGTCCGTTTTCGCCGACTACCTTGAAGCAAGACCCCTGGCGCCGGGCCACGGATGCGGGCGGCCTGCCGGCCACCCACGCCGGTCGCTGCACCCGGCCCGGCCAGCAAAGGAGCAAGCCGTGTACCGACCCGAAATCAAGGTCCTCGACTGCACCATCCGCGACGGCGGCCTGGCGAACGATTCCCACTTCCCGCTGGAGACCGTCCGCGCGGTTTACAAGGCCTGCTGCGACGCCGGCATCGATTACGTCGAACTCGGGTACCGCAACTCCACCGAGATGTTCGACCCGGAGGCGTTCGGCCCCTGGCGGTTCTGCGACGAGAAGGACCTGCGCGCCGCCACCGACGGCATCGAGAACCCCGGCACCAAGATTGCCGTCATGATGGACGCCCACAAGTCCGACCCGGACGACATCATCCCCTGCGCCGAATCGGTCGTGGACACGATCCGCGTCGCCACCTACGTCAAGGACATCGACAAGGCGATTTGGATCGAGAACGCCGCCCACGAGCGCGGGTACGAGACCACGATCAACGTGATGGCCATCTCCATCGAATCCGACTGGGAACTCGACCCGGCGCTGGAGCAGGTCGAGAGGGAGACGAGCGTCGTCGCCTGCTACGTGGTCGATTCCTTCGGCGCCCTCTACAGCGAGCAGGTGGACTACCTGGTGGAGAAGTACCAGCGGCTCATGCCGACCCGCGAGGTCGGCATCCACATGCACAACAACCAGCAACTGGCGTTCGCCAACACCATCGAGGGAATCATCAAAGGGGCAAACTATCTGGACGGAACTATCTACGGCCTGGGGCGGGCCTCCGGCAACTGCCCGCTCGAACTGCTGCTGGGGTTCCTGAAGAACCCGAAGTTCGACCTCCGCCCCGTCCTCGACTGCGTGGCCGAAGTCGTCCGACCCATGCAGAAGAACCTGGACTGGGGCTACATGGTGCCGTACATGATCACCGGCATCCTGAACCAGCACCCCCGCAGCGCCATGGCCGCTCTCAAGAGCGACGCCCGCGACGACTACCGCGCCTTCTACGACAAGATGCTGGAACTGGTGGAGTAGGCATCCGGCAATCGGCGCCCGGCATTCGGCATCGGGCGCCGGCCACGACCGTCACCGCGCCCACCCCGCCCACGCCGCGACGCCCCTTCCGGGGCTCGGCGGCCATTCCGGACGCCGCCCGGCGGGCAGCCCTGCCCGCCCCGCGGAAAGAAGCAGACCTTGCGGACCGCCCGGTGCGGCCTACCCCTTGGCCAGGGGCGTCGGCGATTCGAGCAGGTCGCGGACGGTCTCGAGAAACTGGGCGGCCACGGCGCCGTCGACCAGCCGGTGGTCCACCGACAGGGTCATCGTCATCAACCGGCGGACCTGGATGCCGCCCTGCCGGTACACCACGCGGTCCTGGATGACGCCGAGCCCCAGAATGCAACTCTCGCCCGGATTGACGACCGGGATAAAGGCGCGGATGCCGAACATCCCAAGGTTGGTCACCGTCATGCACCCGTCCCGGTACTCGTCGGGCGTGAGGCGTTTGGTGCGGGCCCGCTGGGCGAGGTCGGCCGTCTCCCGGGCGACCTGACGGAGGTCCTTGGCGTCGGCGTCGCGGACGACGGGCACCATGAGACCCTCTTCCTCCAGGGCGACGGCCAGGCCCACGTGCGCCGCGCCGCGCCGCTCGATGCCGCCCTCGACCCACCGGCTGTTGACCCGGGGGAACTGCCTCAGCGCCCGCCCGCACGCCTTGATCACAAAGTCGTTGAACGAAATCTTCGGCTGCCCGTTGGCCTTCTGGTTCAACTTGGCCCGGAGGCAGGCGACCTCCGTCATGTCCACGTCGATGGTCAGGTAGTAGCAGGGAATGGTCTGCTTGGAGTGGGTCATCCGCTCCGCGACGATGCGGCGCATGGCCGTCAGCGGCACCACCTCGCCCGGCCGGACGGCCGGCGCAGCCGCCGACGAGACGTCCGCCCGCATCACCTTCCCGCCGGGGCCCGTGCCCTGGACCGCCGCCAGATCCACGCCGCCGCTCGCCGCCACCTTCCGGGCCAGCGGGCTGGCCTTGACGGCGGAAGCCCGTTCATCCGCCTCGACGACGTCGGCCTCGACGATCCGTCCGCCCGGCCCCGTGCCGGAGAGGCTTTCGAGCGGCACGCCGAGCTGGCGGGCCCGCCGGCGGGCCCGGGGCGAGGCGAACACCCGGCCGCCCACGGTCGCCGATGGCGGCGCGGCCGGGGCGGGCGCTTCCGTCCACGGCGTCGCGGCGGGCGCAGCCTTCTCGCCGGCGGCGGGGGCGCCGGCCTCGGCCTCGCTCGGACCGGCGGGCGCAGACGGGGGCTCCGGAGCGCCGGCGGGCGCAGACGGGGGCTCCGGAGCGCCGGCGGGCGCGGCGGCCTGCTCGGCCTCGGCGAGAACGTCCGCCGGCACCTCCTCGCCGGGGTCGCCGATGACGGCGATGAGGGCGCCGACGGGCAGGTCCGCGCCCTCGGGGGCGAGAATCTTCAGCAGCGTCCCCGCATGGTAACTCTCGACCTCCAGGGTGGCCTTGTCGGTGGTGATCTCGCAAAGGACGTCGCCTTTTTCGACGGCGTCGCCCTCCGCTTTGACCCACCGCTCGATGGTGGAGGTGTCGACGGTTTCGCCGAGGGCCGGCAGTGTGACTTTCTGGATCATGGGCGTTTCCGCTTTGTGCGCGCCGATCGGCGTCGCGACGATAAGGCACGCGCCGGGCGAGCCCGGCGGCTAACTGTGCACCACGACCGCCCACACTTGGCCGCCCTGCTTCGAGGGCGCGTCCGGGCGGCACGCGCCGGCCAAGGCCGGCGGCTGACTGGGGCTACACGTTTCGGGCCAGAGTCCGCTTCGCCGCCACGACGATCTTTTCGGCCGTCGGCACGGCCTCGTTCTCCAGGACCGGGCTCATCGGGACGGGGCAGTTGGCCGAGCACACCCGCTGGATGGGCGCATCGAGATAATCGAACGCGAACTGCTGCACCTTCGTCACGATCTCGCAAACGAAGTTCGTTTCCTGGTACCCCTCGGAGCAGACGACGAGCCGGCCCGTCTTACGGACCGAGTCGAGGACGGCGTCGATGTCGAGCGGGCGAAGGCACCGGAGGTCGATGACCTCGGCCTCGACGCCCTCGCCCGCAAGGGCCTCGCCGGCCTCGACGGCCCGGTTGGCCATCCGCGAGTAGCCGACGAGCGTCACGTCGCCGCCCTCGCGGCGGACCGCGGCCTCGCCGAGGGGGATGAGGTACTCCTCGTCCGGCACCTCGCCCTTCTCCTTGTAGAGCATCTTGTGCTCAATGAAGAGGACGGGGTTGTCGTCGCGGATGCACGTTTTCAAGAGGCCCTTGGCGTC
>JAWODX010000111.1:0-2569 GCA_046483085.1 Planctomycetota bacterium | reverse complement strand
GCGCGGGAGATCTTCGTTCGCGCGTCGGCATACCAGGGGCAGTTCCCGTACGACTGCAGCAGCACGAGCGTCGCCCAGACGTGATCGTACATCGGGCCGTAGATGTACGTGTCCTTCGCCACGACCAGGCCGTCTTCCTTCTGGCAACTGAGCAGGAAGCCGATGCCCTTGTCGAGCGTCTTCCCGGAGTGTCCGACCCTGGGCAGGTTGCCCTGGGCGAGGAGCGCCATGCAGCAGAGCGCCGTCGTGCGGGTGCTCTTGGGATACTGCTTGTCGCCCCAGGAGCCGTCGGCCTGCTGCGAGTCGCAGACGTATTTGAGCGCCTTCTTCGTCATCTCGCGGACGTCGGGCGTGAGCAGTCTCGGCGCGGACAGGTCGCGGGCCTTCGCATTCCGCGGCGGGAAGACGATGCTGCCGACCACGCGGCGACGGACCTCGTCTTTCTTGCTCTCGCCGGCGGCCGGCGCCTCCTCGGCCGCGCCCGCGGCGGCGCAGACGAACGCCACGCCGCAGGCCGCGACAAGCGTCCGACGCAGGGCCTCCTGAATCCGCGTCCTCACAGTAACCCCCAATTCCGGCGGAACCAGAGCTCGACCGTGCCCAGGCCGAGCAGGACGGCCAGGATGTACCAGCGGTCCCACAGGTCGTCGTAGGATTCGTGCGGCACGAACTGCGGGCTCGGGTCGACCGAGGCGGCCGCCTTCTTCAGCCCGGCCGCCATCGTCCCGTGGTCGAGGGCCGTGCCGCCCGTGCTCTCGGCGAGCGCCCGCAGGCCGGCGAGGTCGGCCCGCGTGTCCGTGAACTCGAGCGACTGCATCCGCACGCCGAAGTGAGTCGTCTCGTCGAAGAGCGCCCGCTTGGCGGCGAGGTCCTCGGCCAGCACATGCCGGACCCGCACCTCGTGCTCGCCGAGCCGGCGGGCGGCGAAGCCGCCGTGCATCGTCGCCGGGTCACGCGGGGAGCTTTTCATCATCACCTTGTACTCGCCCTGGCTCTCGTCGGTGACCGTCGCGAACACCTGCTCGGTCCGGAGCTGGTTCACCATGGCCGGGTCGAGGACGGAGAGGGTGATGCGGACCGTCTCGCCCGGGGCGTAGATCTTCTTATCGGTGTTCAGCGTCACTTGCCGCTGCGCGCCGAGCATGCGGTACTCGCCGAGGTAGCGGATCGTCTGCGCCCAGAACTGGCCGTAATCGAAGCTTTCGGCGGGGAACCGCCATCGCCACATCGTGTGCACGCCGAGGAAGACGGTCGAGCCCTTGCCGTATTTCATGAGGGCCATGATGCATTCGCGGGCGGCGGCGCCCGTGCCCTGGCGCTGCTTGACGAGGAGCGGGACGGCGGCGCGTTTCAGGCCCATGATCGGGTGGTTCCAGAAGAACTCGAGGTCGGCGAACGTCCGCCAGACCTCGTTGTTCTTTCGCGTCGACGGGGCGAACAGGAGCACCGGGTGCATCTTCCCCTCGCGCGTCCGCTCGATGTGGAACGGCTGCGAGAAGTATTCGTCGTACTTCGGGTGCAGGTTCTTGTTGATCTCGACCGGGAGCATCGTCCGCATCTTCGCGCCGCGCACCTGCAGCAGGGCGCCCATGCCGTGGACGCGCCCCGCGATGAAGAGCAGCCCGCCGCCGCCGTCCCGCACGAGCTGCTCCAGCCCGCTCTCCTGCTCGTTCGTCAGCTTGTTCGGATCGACGTCGTACAGCACCACCACGTCGTACCGGTCCCACTGCGAGGGCGTGCCCGGCAGCTCGTCGATGACGACGTTGCCCTGCTGCACGGCGTTCACCGCGGCGGACTGGAGGTAGCAGCTCACGTTCATCACGTTGTCGCGGATCAGGCTCGGGACGATGTGGTGGAACTCCATCGTCGGCGACCCGGCGATGAAGAGCACCTTGAGCTTCCGCTTGACGACGGTCACGTGGAACGAGGCGGTGTTGTTGTCGTGGTCGAACTCGTCGGGGAACGTCGGCAGGGTCAGGGTGTACTTGATCTCGCCCTCGGTGCGGGGGATCGTCGAGATGCTGACGCGCTTCTCGCCGGCGGGCAGGACGAGCGGCCGCGTGATGAACGGCTTCTCGCTGTCGTCCTGGAAGACCTTCAGCTCGGCCCGCAGGTTCGGCCGCAGGGTGTTGGCGACGGTCACCTGGAACGTCATCACGTCGTTGATGTTCGCCTCCGGCGGCGCGATCAGGTCCCGGAGGGCGAGGTCGGGCAGCGGGTCGGCGGTCCCGAACCCGAGGGTGTGGACGGGCACGCCGCGCTGCGACGCCTGCCGGGCGGCGGCCGACAGGTCGTCGCCGCCGGTGCGCCGGCCGTCGGTGAGGAAGAACAGCGCGGCCAGCTTGACGTTCTCCTGCCGGCTCAGGACGTCCTCGACCGACTCGCCGAGGTTCGAGTAGTTGCCCGTCGGCCGGGGGTTGGCCTCCCTGAGCGCGGCGGCCACGTCGGCCGGCCGGACGGCCTCGCCGGGCGCGAAGTCGGCGACCGAGCGGACGCGGTCCGACCCGACGAAGAGCTTGACGCGGTGCGTCTTCGCCAGTTCCGGGGTGAGGAGCGCGGCGGCCTCCGT
>JAWODX010000081.1:0-3648 GCA_046483085.1 Planctomycetota bacterium | reverse complement strand
GGTGATCGATGCCTCTGGTTTCGTTGGTGCGCCAGTCATTTTTAGAGGACGTATAAGTGATTAACAGTGGTTGGCAAAGTTCTTAATATTGTTGGGCAAAGTCATTTTTAGAGGACGTATAAGTGATTAAAAGTGGCTGGCAAAGTCATTTTTAGATGTCGTATAAGTGATCAACAGTGGTTGGCAAAGTCATTACAATTGTATGGCAAAGTGATTTTTAGAGGTCGGATAAGTGATAAACAGTGGTTAGCAAAGTCATTGCGAATGTTGGGCACCAGGAAACTTATTCTTCATTTGCAAGCAATTCGTTTAGTTATAATGACAGTTTTTCAGCAGGGACATATGAATATTATGTTGAGGCAACTTATGATGATCCAAATCAGGGACCATTTGAAACAGTGACAAGCCCTACGAGAACATTTACAGTAGAGCAACAGGATATAGACATTGATTTCAGCCTTACAGAGCCAAGCAATAATCAAGTTTATAATGCTGCATTTGGTACAGATCAAACAGTAAATTATGATGGTGGTGTATCAAGCGATACAGCAGGTACAATAAACTTGGTTAGAGATGGTCAAATTTTAGCTACTGAAAGCCATCCAGGTAGTGCATCAGTACCAATAAGTGCTTCTGAGGATTTAGGAGAAGGCCTTTATGATTGGTTTTTAGAGTTTGAATATGAATCTACTGAGCAGCAACTTAATACTCGAACTGTTGATTTTGAAGGCGACCCGAGCGGGCCGGCGCCGGACGCGAACGGTCTCATTGAGGCAAGGCGGGGCTCGAGGGCAAGTGTCCGTCTGACCGGTCAGACGGACACTTCTCCCCGGCGGCCCCGATCCACACCGTACGATCCCGCGCACTTGGCCTGTGAGGCGTGCTCACCGACGCGTCGCAACCACCACCCCCGGACACAGAGGCGGCCGAACCTCCACCCCCGCGAGACGATACACCCTTGCCACGAACCCGGCCGCGCTCTCGGCCGAACCAAATCCCTTGACGCACCTCCGGGGGACACGAGCGGAACGCGAAGCAGTCTCGGATCGTGTCCCCCGGCCGGAGCGCGTCTTGCCGCGACGACAACATCTTGATGCGCGCCCGCCGCGGGTCCGGGCGGGTGTGGGCTGACGCCCGGCGGTCGCGCCGGTCGGCCCGTCTCTCGAAAGACTAACAGAAGGGGAACCGACGCCTCATCACCTCGCGGGCGGCAGCGGCTATACTGTTGGTATGAAGGAGGCTGGACTCCGAATCGAGATCGAGCTGGCCCGGCCGCACCAGGCGCTGAGGGCGGGCCGCCACATCGTCACCTACCGCCGGTTCACCGGCGGCGAGTTGCACTGCTCCGACGGCCGCGGCAACCGGCTCGGCATTCCGCGGGACCGGTTCCGGCTCGTCCGCGTCTGGCCGTTCGAGACCCGCGTGAGCCGCGGCGGATGGGTCAGCGCCCGGGTGGGAGACCGGTGGGTGAACCTCGGCCCGCTCTTCGTCGAACCGCACGCCGGCCGCGAACCGCCCGACGCGAAACGCTGCTGCTCCGCCTCGGTTCCAGGTCCCTCGCCCATCAAACCGCCCCTCTGTTGAACCCGAGTCGTTTTGCTGTTACGATCCGGTCAGCAGGCCGCGTCCGCTGACCGAGGAACCCTGTGCTCGACATCCCCGCAAAGACCGTGTTCGTCGACCCCCGGGCGCGGGAGCTCGACAACTGCCGCGCCCGGCTCGACCGGATGCTGCCCCACGTCCGCTGCGACGACGTCCGCGAGTACGACGAGGCCGCGCGCGAGGCCTGGCGGAACGTCGGCCACCGCCGGCACGGGAAGGACGATTTCGGCGACGACGCACTCGTGTTCTTCACCGACTGGGAGCCGGGGCGGACGGGCTGGTATCACCATTGGCGCGACGAGTCGGCGAAGCACGACGGCGCCTGCCAGGCGGCCGTCGAGCTGAACATCGTCGCCGGCTGCGTCTTCCGCTGCGCCTATTGCGGATTCGGGCGCGGCATCCATTTCACCCTCGACGTCGAGCGGTATGTGGACGAGCTCGACGCGGTGTTCGCCGCGCATCCCGGCCAGCGACTCTACAAGTACAGCAACATGACCGACCTCCCGCCGTTCGAGCCGGAGTACGACGCCGTCCCCCCGATGGTCCGCCGATTCGCCGCGGAACCGGACCGATACCTCATGCTTTTCACCAAGAGCGACAACGTCGAGTTCCTGCTCGATCTGGAGCACGGCGGGCACACCATCATCAGTTGGTCGTTGACCTGCGAGACGGCCGGCCGCGAGCTCGACAAGCGCACGCCGGGGCTCGACGAGCGCATCGACGCCATGCAGCGCTGCCAGGCCGCCGGGTACCTCGTCCGCGCCCGGCTCAGCCCGATCGTGCCCGTCCGCCACTGGCGCCGCGAGTACCGCCGCCTCTTCGAGGACCTGTTCGCGAAGGTCCGGCCCGACGTGGTCACTCTCGAGCTGCTCGGCTGGTTCGATTTCGAGGACCTGCCCCGGCTCCTCGATCTGGACTTGCTGGACCGGGAGATGGTCGCCGACGCGTGGGCCGCGGCCGACGAGCTGCGCGGCGTCGGCTGGGGCCCGTTCACCGAAGCCGCCCATCAGCAGGTCTACCGCTTCTGCATTGAAACGTCGCACCGGCTCGCGCCCGACGTCCCCGTGGCGGTCTGCCACGGCTCCCCGCAGACCTGGCAGGCGCTCGGCGGGCTGATGGGGATGGCGCCCGAGAGCTACGTCTGCAACTGCGGCCCCCTGTCGGCCCCCGGCGGCGCGCTCTACGACCGGCTCCACCCATCGGCCGGCTGATCCCGCGCTGCCCGCGCCCTACAAGGGGCTCACACAACAGGCCGGATACGTGCCCATTTTCGGTTTTCATGAATTCATGAATTCATGAAAACCGAAAACGCTCCCGCCGCGGTCAGCGGCGGAGGGCGGCTTTCTCGAGGAGGTCGGCGACGTCGTCGTGGCCGTGCTCGCGCGCGATTTCGGCAGGCGACCGGCCGGCCTCGTCGCGGACGTGGGGGTCGGCCCCGCCGGCGAGCAGCAGCCGGACCATCGCCGTGTCGCCCGCGCGGGCGGCGTGGTGAAGGACCGAGCGGCCGGCATCGTCACGGACCCCGAGGTCGGCGCCGTTGCGAATCAGGCACTGCGCGATGCCCAGGTCACCGCGCCCGACGGCGAGCTGCAGCGGCGTGCCGCCCGGGCCCTTCCGGTTGACGTCGGCCCCGTGCTCGAGCAGCGTCCTCACCAGGTCCGTGTGGCGCATCTGCATGGCGATGCGGAGCGGCGTCCAGCCGCGCGCGTTCTTCGCGTCGACGTCCGCGTCGTGCTCGAGCAGGAGCCGGGCGACGCGGACGCGGCCGCGGAGGGCCGCGCGGTGGAGCGGCGTATCGCCGTCGGTGCCCCGGCGGGCGCTCGGGTCGGCCCCGTGTTCGAGCAGCAGCTCGACGGTCTCCGGGCCAGCGCCGGCTGCGGCGAGGTGGAGCGGGGTGGTCCCGTCTTCGTCGGCGAGTCCCGGGCCGGCGCCGGCGGCGACGAGCGCCCGGGCGGTCTTCGTGCGCCCGGCTCGGGCCGCGCGAAAGAGCGGGGTCCGTCCCCGGCCGTCGCGGGCGTCGGGTCGGGCGCCGTGCTCGAGCAGGGT
>JAWODX010000051.1:0-5630 GCA_046483085.1 Planctomycetota bacterium | reverse complement strand
ACGAGCTCGAGGACTGCGTCCGCCGGTACGAGGGCCACGAGCGGCCGCTCCACCTCGGCGTCGGCGGGGCCTACGGCTTCCTTCGCGGCCTGCTCGGGCCCGAACGGCTCAGCGTCACGCTCTACGACGACCCCGGCCTGATCCACGACATCATGGCCTGGCGGCTCGAGCGGTTCCGGGCCGACTTCGTCCCGGTCATCGAGCGCCTGCGGCCCGAGATCGTCCAGATGGGCGAGGACCTCTGCTACAACCACGGGATGCTCATCAGCCCGCGCCAGTTCGACGAGTTCTGCGGCGAGTACTACCGGGCCGTGTGCGAGTGCGCGTGGGCGAACGGCGCCGACCTGGTCGCGGTGGATACCGACGGCAACGCGATGGAGTTCACCGGCGTCGCCGAGTCGTACGGCGTGAACGGGATTTTCCCCTACGAGGTCAAGGCGGGGAACGACCTGTTCGCGCTGCGCGAGCGGCACCCGCGGTTCGTTCTCTTCGGCTGGCTGGAGAAGGAGTGCGTGAACGAGGGGAACGCGGGGATGATCGAGAGCGAGATCATGGGGAAGGTCCCCCCGCTGCTCGAAAAGCGGGGCTACTTCCCGAACGGCGACCACGGCATCCAGCCGCTCGTCACGTTCGAGAACCTCTGCAAGTTCATGACCCTCCTGCACGAGGTCTGCCGGAACCCCGAGGGCGAGTTCCCCCGCGTCCGGCTCGACGAGGAGCTGCGCGTATGACACCGAAGGAGCGGGTCGAGCTCGCGCTCGGCGGCGGCTGCGGCGGCATCGTCCCGTTCACCATGTACGAGAACAAGATCCCGCAGTGCGCGGTCGAGCGGGCGCTGCGCAACCGCGGCCTGTGCATCGTGAACCGGGTCCGCGTGTTCGAGACCCACCGGCCGAACGTCCGGCACAGCCGCGAGATCACCTGGGAGGACGGCGTGCAGCTCGCCCGCGACCACTACGACACCCCGGCCGGTCACCTGACGGCCGTGCGCCAGCCGGCCGGGTTCACGAGCTGGCGGCGCGAGTTCCTGTTCAAGTCGCCCGACGACTTCCCCGCGCTGCGGGCGTTCATCGAGGACATGCAGTTCGAGCCGAGATACGAGCCGGTCGCGACCGCGCAGCGGCGGTTCGGGGGCGACGCCATCTTCCGCGGCCAGATCGGGCTCGAGCCGCTCCAGATGCTGGTCTCCGGCGACTGGTTCGGGACCGAGCAGTTCTGCATTCAGTGGATGGACAACCGGGACGAGATGCTGCGGCTGGCTGACGCCCTGGTCGAGAAGCGGCGGCAGATCTATCCGCTCGTCGCCGCATCGCCGGTCTCGCACGCGAACTACGGCGGTAACGTGATCCCCGAGATCGTCGGCCCCGAGAACTTCGAGACGTATTACGTCCCGCACTACAACGAGGCGGCCGAGGTTCTGCACCGGGCGGGGAAGAAGATCGGCTCGCACTTCGACGGCAACTGCCGGCTCTTCGCCCACGCCATCGCCGGCAGCAATCTCGACTACGTCGAGGCGTTCACCCCGGCGCCGGACACCGACTTGACCCTCGCCGGGGCGCGGGCTGCATGGCCCGACAAGGTCGTCTGGTTCAACTTCCCCTCGTCGGTCCACCTGCGGTCCGACGAGGAGGTCGAGCAGTTCGCCGTCGACATGCTCGATGAGCTGCCGAGCGTCGACGGGCTCATCTGCGGGATCACCGAGGACATCCCCGAGGACCGCTGGCAGGCGAGCTGCACCGCGATCATGGACGGCCTCGCCCGCCACGCCCGCGAGAAGCCGGAGCGATACCGGGCGCCATCCTGATGCTACTCCGGTCGCAGCGCGTCCTTGCCCGGCGAGGCTACGCCAGGGTGGTCTCGAGGACCTTGCACCAGCGGGGGTAGAGGTCGGCGTACGCCCGGCGGAGTTCGTCGTCGGGCTCGATGACCCGGACGGGCTCGAGCCCGGCGAACGCGTCGGCCGGGCGCTCGTACAGGCCGGCGCCGATCCCCGCGCCGCGCGCGGCGCCCTGGGACCCGTCGGTCTCCATGAGCTCGACCTCGGCGCCGATCGCGCTCGCGTAGATCGAGCCGAACAGGTCGCTGAGGAACATGTTCGAGCGGCCGGCGCGCACGGCCCGGACGTCGACGCCCATCCCGGCCATCACGTCGGTCCCCTGCTTGAGTGCGAAGACGATCCCCTCCTGCGCGGCGCGGGCCAGGTGGCCCGGCCGGTGCCGGTTGAGGTCGACGCCGTGGACGCTCATCCCGGTGTTGCGGCCGAGCTGCGTCCGCTCCGGCCCGTTGCCATAGGGGATCACCGTCACGCCGTCGGCGCCCGGCGCGACACTCCCGGCCAACTCGTTCAGCGCCGGGTAGTCCGCGCCGAGCGCCCCCCGCAGCCAGCGGTAGAGCGCGCCGGTCCCGTTGATGCAGGCGAGCACGCCGTAGCGGTGCGCCCGGCCCGGCTCGTGGTTCACGTGGACGAACACGTTGACCCGCGAGGCCGGATCGTAGCGTGCGTCGTCGGTGACCGCGTAGATGACGCCGGACGTGCCGGCGGTGGTGGCGACCTGGCCGGGTTCGAGCACGCCGAGCGAGAGCGCGTTGTTCGGCTGGTCGCCGGCCCGGTAGGCGATCGGGGTTCCTTCGCGCAGGCCGGTGGCCTCGGCGGCCGCCGCGCTCACCGCGCCCTGGACCGAGAACGTTGGCCGCACGTCCGGCAGCAGGCGCTCGCCGAGTCCGTAGTAGTCGACGATCGCGTCGAGTCGGGCCCCCTCGACGAAGTCCCAGAGCACCCCTTCGGACAGGCCGGACGGGGTGGTGCAGACCTGGCCGGAGAGGCACGCGGCGAGGTAGTCGCCCGGGAGCATCGCCTTGTCCGCGGCGGCGTAGACGTCCGGCTCGTTCTGCTTGACCCAGGCGAGCTTGCTGGCGGTGAAGTTGCCGGGGAGGTTCAGGGCGTGTTCGAGGAACCCGGAGCCGAGCTCGTCGGCGGCCCGGTCGGCCAGCGGCTGCGTCCGGCCGTCACACCAGATGATCGCCGGGCGCAGCGGGCGCAGGGCGTCGTCGACGAGCACCAGCCCGTGCATCTGGTAGGCAATGCCGACCGCCGCCACGTCGGCGGGGTCGACGTCCGAGGTCAGCGCCTGTGAGACAACGCACAGGTGCCGCCACCAGTCGTCCGGGTCCTGCTCGGCCCAGCCGGGATGCGGCGCGTCGATGACCAGCTCCGTCTCCGGCGAGGTGTGTGCGGCGACCGGCCTGCCTGTTTCCGTGTCGAGCAGCGTCCCCTTGATCGACGAGCTTCCCGCGTCGAACCCGATCAGGTAGGCCATGGTCCCTCCTCGCGGTGATCCCTCAAGAGCATAACGCGGGCGGGGCGGCTCGGCAATCCCGGGCCCGGGCTTTTGTTCCAACGCCCGGCCTGCTACACTCTCTGCAGGGGCCGCCCGACCGATCGAGGCAACGCGGATGGTGCAGACATCAAGGGAAGTGGTCGATGCGTTGCTTCGCGGACGGCCCGCCGAGCGCGTCGGCCTTCACGACAGCCCCTGGCGCGATACCCTCGAGCGGTGGACGACCGAGGGCATGCCAACCGACGCCGAGGGCAAGCCGGTCGATCCGATCGATCATTTCGGCTTCGACCTCGCCGGCTGCGGCGGCTGGTTCGACTATCACCCGAAGCGCGGCGTCGACGAGCTCGTCGAGGAGACCGACGAGTGGAAGATCACGCGCAACGGGAGCGGCGCCGAGCGGCGGTGGTGGAAGAACAAATCCGGCACGCCGGAGCACATCCGCTTCCACATGGCCTCGCGCGAGATCTGGGGCCGCGAGTACCGCCCGCACCTGCTCGAGCTCGATCCCGGACGGGTCGATATCGAGGGGGCGAAGCAGCGGCTCGCCCGGCGCCGAGATCAGGGGCTCTGGACGTACTTCGGCCACCACTTCATCTGGGAGGGGATGCGGATGAGCATGGGCGACGAGACGATGTACATGTCGCTCGCCGCCGACCCCGACTGGATCCACGACTACAACCGCGTGTACACCGATTTCTACAAGGGCCACTTCAAGCTCCTGCTTGAACAGGCCGGCCTGCCGGACGGGGCCTGGCTGTACGAGGACCTCGGCTACAAGGAGAACCTGTTCTGCAGCCCGAAGACGCTCGCCGAGTTGATCTTCCCCTACTTCGCCGAGCTGGTCGAGTTCTTCCACGGATACGATCTCCCCGTCGTGCTGCACACGTGCGGCTACACCGAGCCGGCGCTCGATCTCGCCGTCGAGGCCGGCTTCGATGCGCTGAACCCGATGGAGGTGAAAGCGGGGAACCGCCCGCTTCGGATCGCCGAGCAGTACGCCGACAAGCTGGCGTTCATCGGCGGGCTGGACGCGCGCGTGCTGGAGTCCGGCGACCGCGACCTGATCCGCCGCGAGGTGACCGGGCTCGTCGAAGGCATGAAGGCGCGCGGGGCGCGGTACGTCTTCGGCTCCGACCACTCGATCTCGACGAACGTCGCCTACGACGACTTCCGCTTCGCGCTGGATGTTTATCGCGCGCACATGGCGTACTGATCCGCGAGCGGGCCTCTGCGGGCGGGCTATTCCATCGGATACCGCAGGCCCCACTGCTCGCGGATCCGGTCGAGCGTCTCCATCACGGCGAGCGATTCGTCGAGCGGCATGACGTCGCTCTCGCGGCGGCCGGCCCGCAGGCAGTCCATCACCTCGGCCGCCTCGTGGTTGTAGCCGTTGCCGTCGAACGGCGCGTCGATACGCTCCTCGCCGCCGCCCTTGACGACGAACAGGTGGGTCGCGTGCCAGAAGTCGGGCACGCGGACGCGGCCGTCGGTCCCGTAGACCTGCGCCTCGTGCGCGGTGCGTGTCCGGATCGCGGTGTGGAGGACGGCGAGCCGGCCGCCGTCGTAGCCGAGGACCATCCCGGCCTGCTCGTCGACCCCGGTCTCGCCGAGTGCGGCGAGGCTCGCGATCCGGTCCGGCGGGCCGCCGAAGACCATCGAGGCGAGCGAGACCGGATAGACGCCGACGTCGAGCAGCGCCCCGCCGCCGAGCGCCGGGTTGAACAGCCGCTTGCCCGGGGCCACGCCGGCCCGGAACCCGAAGTCGGCGACGACCATGCGCACGTCGCCGATGGCGCCCTCGGCCAGCAGATCGCGCAGCTTGCCGATGGCCGGCAGGCAGCGCGTCCACATCGCTTCCATGAGGAAGAGGCCGCGGGCGCGGGCGGCGGCGATCATCTCGGCCGCCTGCCGCGCGTTGATGGCGAACGGTTTCTCGCAGAGCACTCCCTTGCCCGCCGCGAGGCAGAGCAGCGTGTTCTCCCTGTGCAGCGAGTGCGGCGTGGCGACGTAGACCACGTCGACCTGCGGGTCGTTCGCCAGCGCCTCGTAGCTCGGGTGGCGGCGGGGCACGTCGAACTCGTCGCCGAACGCGTCGGCGGTCTCCTGCGCCCGCGAGCCGACGGCCGCCAGCTTCGCGTCCGGCAGCGCGGTCAGCCCGGTCGCGAACTTCCTCGCGATCGAACCCGTCCCCAGCATGCCCCAGTGGACCGGTCCCTGCATCGTCGCCTCCTGTCGTCAGTATCAGCGACCAGCGACCGGTCACCCGTGACCAGTGACCAGTCACCATTAGCA
>JAWODX010000638.1:0-5267 GCA_046483085.1 Planctomycetota bacterium | reverse complement strand
CTGCGTCCACGCCGGCCGGCCGGCCGAGGCGATCGAACTGTTCGAGGCCGACATCAAGCGCCGGCCGGACGTCCCGGAGTTGTACTACGGGCTGGGCCTGGGGTATGAGGCCCGGGACGAGAAGAAGCTTGCGCGGGCGGCGTTCGAGATGGCGCTGGAGAAAGACCGGGAGTTCCGGCCGGCTCGGATCGCCCTCGAGCGGATGCGGGGCGAGAGCCGGGCGCCCGAGCTCGCCTGGCCGTGGGGCGGCTGGTGCCGGTCGGCCGGCGGCGCGGGCTCGTCCCCGGCGTCGTGCGCGCCCGCGGCGATCACGCTGGCCGCCCTGTTCGGGCCGGCGCTGCTGCTCCGGCGCAGGCGGAAGTCATAGAAACCCCGGCCATTGTCGTGCCGAGAATATATAATGGACGGGGTGGATCGTGTTCTTGTTCCGGCCGCCGGGGAACGGTGTTGACTGAAGGCGACCATCGGGACGCGCCGGATCACGCGCCGGAGGGCTACGAGATCCTCCGGGAGCTCGGCCGCGGGGCGATGAGCACGGTCTTCCTCGCCCGCCAGCTCTCGGTCCACCGCCGCGTGGCGCTCAAGGTCCTGTCGCGCTCCCTCTCGAAGAACCGCCGATTCGTCGAGCGCTTCGAGCGCGAGGTCCGGGCCGCCGCACGCCTCAGCCACCCCAACATCGTCCAGGCCATCGACGTCGGCCACGACGAAGACTACCACTACCTCGCGATGGAGTACGTGGACGGCCCGAGCCTCCGCCGGCTCCTCGAGCGGGAGGGGCCGCTGCCCGAGGATCAGGCGCTCGAGATCGCGCGGCACGTGGCGCTGGCCCTCGAGCACGCCCACACCCACGCCGGCATCATTCACCGCGACGTCAAGCCGGCCAACGTGCTCATCACCCGCGACGGGGTGCCGAAGCTCGCGGACCTCGGGCTCGCCCGGGACGTGGTCGGCGACGACTCGGCCGTCACGCGGGCCGGCACCACCGTCGGCACCCCGAACTACATCTCGCCCGAGCAGGTGCGCGGCCAGACGGACCTCGACGGCCGGACCGACGTCTATTCCCTCGGCGCCACCCTCTATCACCTGCTGACCGGCGAGCGGCCGTACTCCGGCGCGACCTCCGCGGAGGTGATGGCCCGGCACCTGACCGACCCGGTGCCCGATCCGCGCGCCGCCAACCCGAAGGTCTCGCCCGGCGCCGCCGCCGTCATTCGCAGGGCGATGGCCAAGGATCGCGAGCACCGGTATCCGACGGCGCAGGCGCTCGCCGACGGGCTGGACCGCCTGCTGCAAAGCAGGGCGGAGGACCGCGCGGCAGGCCGCGTCCGGCGGCCCGCCACGCGGAAGCTTCGGGCCGTCGGGCGCCGACGGCGCAGTCGACCGTCCGCGTTGCCCTGGGTCATCGCGGTCGCCGTGATCGCGGTGGTTCCGCTCGTCGGCTGGCTCGTCCTTTCCACCGGCGGTTCGCCCGACGCCCCGCCCCGGGCGAGGACCCGGCTCGAGGAGCCGCGGCCCGTCGTCCGCCGAAAGCAGGAACCCTCGAAGAAGGCCCCGCGGGTCGTTCCCGAGGACCCCATCCCGGAGCCGGAGCCCGAGCCGGAGACACCGCCGGAGCCCCCGGCGGTGGAGAAGAAGGAACCGCCCGCGGCGAAGTCGCCGGCCGAGGTGGCGTTCGAGCAGGCCAGGGCCGAGGCCGGCGGGCGGGCCGCGAAGGGCGACTACACCGGCGCCCTCGCCGTACTCGACGAGCTGCCGCCGGAGGTCGTAAACGAACTGGGCGCGTCACTCGACGCGGAGCGCAAACGGCTGCAGGCGGACGCCGAGAAGCGGATCCAGGGCGTCGTCGACGAGGCCCGGAGCCTGGCGGAGGAGGACAAGCCGGACGGGGCGCTCGACGCCCTGGAGACACTCGGGACCGTGAACTATCCCGGGCTGCGCGAGCGGCTCGAGCCGCTCCGCGGGCGGCTGCGCGAGCAGGCCGAGGAACTCGCCGCCAGGGCGGCTGCGGAGCGGCGCCAGGCGCGGATCCGGAAGAACCGCGAGCTGGCCGGCACGTACGCGGCGAAGTGCGCCGAGCTCAAGGAGCAGGAAGTGGCCGAGATCAAGAAGAAGGTCTTCGCCAAGTGGGGCGAGCTGGAGAAGAAGGAAGAGCAACTGGCCGGGCGCATCGAGGCGAACAAGAAAACCGTCCTCGACGCGAAAAAGGACGTCGACCGGGCGAAGGACCGCCGGGACGACGCGAAGGACGACTACGAGGAGGCGAAGGAGGAAGCGGACGACGCCGGCGACGACCGGGTCGACGACGCCCGCGATGACTACCGCCGCGCCCGCCGTGAATATCGCCGCGCCCGCGATCGATACAACGACGTCCTCGACGACGAGGGCGCCCAGATCAAGAAAGACCGGCACGAGCTTGCCGGCGTCAAGTCCGCCAAGCTCAAACTCAAGAAGTACGCGAAGGCCTTCCTCGAGCACCTCGACAGCCGCGAGGCCGGCCGGAAGCGCCGGGTGAGCCGGGTCTACGTCCGTATCCGCGACGCCCTGTTCGACGGCCGCGAGATCCCCGTCGAGCAGATGGAGCGAATGTACCGGGCGGCCCTCGAGTTGAAGTAGGGAGCTCGAACGGAGCGGCCCGGCGGGCCCGAGCCTTCCCCGGGCGCCTCACCCGAATACCTCACCGCGAAGGGCACGAAGAACGACGCGGGGAAAGAAGGGGCACGAGAAGTTCGCCACACTCGAAATGCGCGGTCCGCGCCCGGTGGGCGGCGCGTGGGTCAGCGGAGTTTGCGCGCGACCTCGCCGGCGAGCTCGTAGAGCTCGCCCTTCTGTTCCTCCCAGCGGAGCCAGACGAGTTCGTCCCAGTATGACCGCGCCCGGAGGATGTGGCGGAGGCGGCGGTCGAGCTGTTCCTTGCATCGGGCGGCGAGCTCCCCGCCCAGCGTCGCCTTCGTCGCCGGGTCGTGGAGCGCCCGCTCGATGAACGTGCGTGCCTCGGCCTCCTGGGCGCCCTCGCGGACCATTTCGGACCGGCCGCTGGCGAGGGGGCCGCGCCGGCCGGGGCGGAGGATGCGGGTGAAGGCGTGGGGCAGGCCGAGGTTGCCGCGCCGGTCGTACTCGGGGTAGCGGTCGAAGAGGAGGCGGCCCCGGCCGGACTTGTCCTGGAGCACGTGCCAGAAGTCGGCGCCGATCCAGCCGTAGCCGCGGATGCCGGCGCAGATGGCCGATTCCGGGGCGACGCGGTACTGGAGCGGGGGCGAGCCGTCGGCAATCCGCCCACCCGTGCCGCTCCCCGCCCGGGGGAATGTGGCGTACAGCCGCTTCTCCTTCCAGCCGTAGCGCCGGCGCTTCGGGTCCAGCGTCGGCCCGCGGGTGCCCCAGACGTGGGCGAGGTAGCCGACGGCCTGGCCGTGGCAGCTCCATCGCTGTGGGTGGCAGTGCATCACCCACCGGGCGCCGCCCGATGCCTCGGCGAGCACCTGGACGCACGCCTTGCTGGGCAGCACGTCGTGCGAGATGCCGACCATCATCGCGTCCAGCAGCCCCCGCTCCTTCAGCCGGGCGCGGATGCCGTCGAACACGGGCTTGAAGAAGGCGGCGGCGTCCTCGTCGGACCATCGCGGCCCGTCGGCGATCGACAGCTTCCCGGTCTCCCGGTCGAGCACGCTGAAGGGGAACGGCCGGTCTTTCTGCTTGTGTTTCTTCTGGCCGAAGTACGCCCCGCCGCTCCGGCGCGGCCAGGCGTGGACGCAGACGACCTTCAGCCCGCCCAGCCGCCGCCGGGCCGTGTCGACGTACTTCTCGAAGATGCCGAAATCGTACTCCCAGCCGTCGCCCTTCCGGATCCAGCGGATCATCCCATGCGGATTGCCCAGGCAGCTCCGCGGGAAGAGGGGGACGTACACCGTCTGGGCCCCGAGCTGGCCCATCAGCTCGAACGACCGGTCGATCAGCTCCCAGTGTTTCTCCGACCACAGGGGAACCTCGTACTGGAGGGCGAGCGACTCGGGCGACTGGACGAGCTCGAACAGGGTGATGAAGTCGGCGGGGTCGGGCAGGGCCCAATCAGCGACGCGGAGCTTCAGGGGGACTTCGACGTCGTCGGCGCCGCGGGCCGAGACGGTGACCTTGCCGTCGTAGTCGCCGGGCCGGGCGTCCTCGGGCACGTGGACGGTGATCCACACCGGCTGGCCCGCTCGGTCGGCGCCCTTGCGGACCGGCACGGTCTCGGGCGGTTCCGGCGCGAGCCCGTCGAACGTCCCGACGCCGTGTCGGCGGCGCGCCGGCCCGTCGGGCAGGCCGTACCGGATCTCGACCCGGTCGGCGGGGATCGCGGCGCCGTCCGCGCGGCGGAGCTCCTCGGGGGCGACCGCGAGGCCCTCGATGGGGCCGGGGGCGCTGACGAGCAGCCGGGCGGAGAACGCGCCGTTCCGGGCGCCGTGGATCCGGGCCGGTCGAAGCTCGGCACACGGGTCGCCCCCGTCGTCGCGGTAGAGCCGCAGCGCGGTGGAGAGCACGTCGACGTGCAGCCCCGGCGGCGGCGGCCCGAGGCCGTCGGTGCCCGCGCACGCCAGCGTGACCCGGGCCAGGCCGAGGGTGCGCCACGGGCACCACTGGTCGCGGCGGTACTTCCGCGTCTCGCCGGTGAAGAGGACGGCGTCGGTGGGCGGGCGGTGGACCTCGACGGCCAGGGTGTTGACGCCCTCGCGGAGCCTGTCCGCCGGGACCTCGACCGCGCGGAGATGCCGGTCGCGCAGCGCGAAGCGGTCCTTGTACGTGCTCGGGTCGCGCCAGCCGAGCCGCAGCAGGTAGCCGTCGGGGTCGAGGTAGGCCTCTTTCGGGTAATCCTTTGCCAGGGCGTGCGGGCCGATCTCGCCCTCGGGCAGGTGCCCGCGGGCGAGCTCCGCTCCGTTGAGGTAGATGGCGATGCCGCCGCGGTAGTCGACCGAGAGCGTGACGCGGCCGAGTTTCGCGGGGTCGGCGACGCGGAATTGCGTGCGGGCGCAGAGCAGCGAGTGGACGCGGTGCCGCGTGCTCATGATGGGCAGTCGGCGCCGCGGCCAGGGACTGTCGTCGAAGCTCTCCGTTCGCCAGTTCCCCGGCGGCAGCGCGGAGTGCGACGCCTCCACCTTCTTCATCTGCGGCCGGCGGCGGCCGACGAAACGGACCGCCTGGACCTCGCCGGACTCGAGCCGCACCTGCTCGGTCTTCCGGACCATGAAGTATCGCCAGTGGGTCCGCGGGTTGACCCGCTCGGTCGGTTGCGGCTC
>JAWODX010000630.1:0-5117 GCA_046483085.1 Planctomycetota bacterium | reverse complement strand
CCGCGCGGTCACGGCTTCGGTTTGATGCCTCACGGCGGACGGGCGCGCACGCTGTTGAGTGAGAGGCTACCATATTGATGAACGACCGTGTGGAGGGGACCGGACCGCCGCGAGGGCGTCGGGGTCGGCGCGTCCGACGACGGCTCGCGCGGCTGGCCGTCATCGGCCTCGTGCTCGTCTGCCTGGCGACGAGCGGGCGGGCCGGCGAGCCCGACGCCGCGCCGGAGCGGGAGCCGCCGCGGCTCGTGCAATGGCTCCAGCGCCACCACGTCGCCCCCTGGCTGATCGTGGTCATCATCTCGATGCTCCCGATTTTCGAACTGCGCGGTTCCATCCCGGTCGCGGTCCTGGCCTTCCAGATGCCGTGGTGGCAGGCGTACGCCCTGTCGGTGGCCGGGAACCTGGTCCCGATCATCCCCATCATCCTCATGATCGGGCCGGTATCGGACTTCCTGATGCGGCGGTCGGCCCTGTGCCGCCGGTTCTTCCGTTGGGTGTTCGAGCGGACGCGTCGGCGGGGGGAGGACATTGTCAAGAGATACGAGGCGGTGGGACTGGGGCTGTTCGTCTCGATCCCGCTGCCCGTGACCGGGGCGTGGACCGGCTCGCTGCTGGCGTTCCTGATGCAGATTCACGCCCGGCGGGCGTTCCCCGCCATCCTGGCCGGCGTGCTGTTGGCCGGGGTGCTGGTCACCCTCGCCAGCACCGGGGTGCTGAGCGTCTTCCAGGTGTTCGTCAAATACTGAGCGGTCAGTCGAGGTGCTCGTCGAGCGCCTGTCTGAGTCGTTCTTCGGGTTGCACGCCCACGAACTGCTGGACCCGCTCGCCGTCCTTGAAGATGATGGTGGTGGGGATGCTCATGACGCCGAACTTCGCCGCCGTCTCGTGGTTCTCGTCCACGTTGAGCTTGCAGACGGCCACGCGGTCGGCGTACTCCTCCGCGAGTTTCTCAATGATCGGTGTTTGCATGTGGCACGGCCCGCACCAGGGCGCCCAAAGATCCACCAGGGTCACCCCCGATTTGACCGTCTCGTCGAAATCCGCGTCCGTGAGTTCCTGAGCCATCCGTGTCCTCCTCTTCCTCCTGTCGATTCCGGCCTCCTATGAGGCTCCATCACCGGGATTATACCGACCCCATCGCCGGGCGCAAGAGTGGGCGGCCGGATTGCCCCGGGCCCCTGGCGGGCGACGGCGGAACATCGGGGCGACACGTGCATATGTCTGGGGCGTGTGATGTGATAGAATAGCCGCCGCACCGTAGTCAACGACCCGCGTCTCACGGGGGCTACAAGACCGAGAGCTGGGGCGTCCGGTCGGCCCGGCCGGCGCGAGAACCGAGAGGGTTCAGGGATGACCAACGACGAGAAAGACGGCCGGAGGCCGGACCGGCGGGCCGCCGGTGCGATGGCGGCGGCGCGCGCGGAATTCCCCGCCTGGCGCAGCACGCCGCCCGAAGACCGCGCCGCACGGCTCGGCGAGCTGCGCCGCCGGCTCGTCGGCATCCGCGATGAGGTCGTCGGCCGGATCTCGGCGGACACCGGGAAGACCCGGGCCGAAGCGCTGACCTCCGACCTGCTGCCCACGCTCGAGCTCCTGCGTTACCTGGAGAAGAACGCGGCCCGCATCCTCCGCCCACGACGGGCGCACACGCCGTTCATCTTCCGGGCCAGCACCTCGCGGATCGAATACCGGCCGCGCGGCGTGGTCCTGGTGATCGCGCCGTGGAACAACCCGCTTCAACTCTCTCTCGTGCCGGCCGCGTCCGCCCTGGCCGCGGGGAACGCCGTGATCCTCAAGCCCTCCGAGCGCGCCCCGGCCACCGGAGAGGTCATGGGGCGGCTCTTCGAGCACGCCGGCTGGGAAGAGGGCGCATTCCAGGTCGTGGACGGCGGGCCCGAGGTCGCCCGGGCGCTCGTTGCCGCAGGGCCGGACCTGATCTTCTTCACGGGGGGCACGGAGAACGGTCGCGCCGTGTACGAGGCCGCGGCCGCCCGCCTCATCCCCGTGATCCTCGAGCTCGGCGGCAAGGACCCGATGATCCTGTTCGCCGACGCCGACCTGGACCGTGCGGCCCGGGGGGCGGTCTACGGAGCATTCGCCCACGCCGGGCAGCACTGCGTGTCGGTGAAGCGGCTGTACGTCGAGGCTTCCGTCTACGAGCAATTCCTACAGCAGGTGGCGGACGAGACGCGGTCGCTCGCGGCCACGTCGGACTGGGGCCGGGTCATCGACGACCAGGTCCGGGCGAAGGCCCGGGAGCAGGTGCGCGAGGCGGTGGCCGCCGGCGCCCGCCTGCTGACGCCCGGCGACGAGAACCAGGCGGGAGCTACGCCGACGCTCGTCGCCGACGTCGAGCAGTCGATGCCGATCGTGCAGGACGAGACGTTCGCCCCCGTGCTTGCAGCCAGGGCGTTCGAGACGGAGGCGGAGGCGGCCGATCTGGCCAACGACTCGCGGTTCGGCCTGAACGCAAGCGTCTGGACGCAGGACGAGGCCCGGGCCGACCGCGTGGTCTGGCGCCTGCAGACGGGGAACGTGTACGTGAACAACGTGCTGGTGAACGTGGGCAATCCCTGGCTCCCGTTCGGAGGGACGAAGGCGAGCGGGATCGGCCGGTATCACGGCGCGGACGGGCTGCGGGCATTCTGTCTCGAGGCGTCGGTGATGGTCAGCCGGAACCGCGCCGGCACGGAGCCGAACTGGTTTCCGCGGGGCGAACAAGCGGGAGCAATTGCGGAACTGATCGAGTTGCGGTATGGTGATAGCGGCAGTTGGTGGGGCCGGCTGGGTCGATGGCTGAGCCTGCTGCGGCGCATGTGAAGGGAAGGGGCAAATGGAGCCGACGACAGAAGCGGGCCGCCGGGTGGTTGTCATCGGCGCGGGGCTGGGGGGCATTTCCGCCGCCCTGTCGCTCGCCGCCGACGGATACGAGGTCCGTGTCTTCGAGAAGAACGACCACGTCGGCGGCAAGCTCAATCTCCTCCAGACCGAGGGCTTCTCCTTCGATCTCGGACCGTCCATCCTCACCCTGCCGGAGTATTTCGAAAAACTCTTCCGGCAGCACGGGCGGCAGATGAGCGACTACGTCGCGATCCGCGAGCTGACGCCGCACTGGCGCAACTTCTTCGAGGACGGCGCGCGGATCGACCTGCTGCCGGACCCCGACGAGACCGCCGCCCGGAACGATACGCTCGGCGACGAAGACGGCGCGGACCTCCGCGAGTTCCTCGCCTACTCGAAGCGGCTGTACGAGAAGAGCAAGCCGGGCTATTTCGACCGCGGCCTCGATACGGCGTGGCAGATGGCCCGATTCTACGGCCCGATCTCCGCCCTGCGCGACTTCGACCTCTTCTCCAGCATGCATGACGGGGTGGCCCGGCGCGTCCGGAACGAGCACCTCCAGCACATCCTCGACTTCTTCATCAAGTACGTGGGGTCCTCGCCCTACGACGCGCCGGGCGTGATGAACCTCCTTGCACACGTCCAGTGCGCGTTCGGCCTGTGGTACGTGGACGGCGGGATGTTCAACCTGGCGCTCGCCCTCGACAAGCTGGCGCGGGAGGTCGGCATCGAGCTGTGCCTGGGTCAGGAGGTGGTCGGGCTGTCGGCGAGCGGCGGGCGGGTCACCGCGGCCGAACTGGCCGACGGACGCGGGGTGGACGGCGACCTGTTCGTCTGCAACATGGAGGTCATTCCCGCCTGCGAACGCCTGCTGCGGGAGCCGCCGCCGGTCCTCCGCAAGCTGAGCAAGTTCGAGCCCGCCTGTTCCGGCCTCGTCCTCCACCTGGGGACCGACCGGGAGTACCCGCAACTGGCGCATCACAACTTCTTCTTCTCGGCGGATCCGAGGAACCACTTCGCCGACGTCTTTCACCGGAAGGTCCTCCCCCGGGACCCGACCGTGTACGTGGTCGCATCCAGCCGCACGGACGCGACGCAGGCCCCGGACGGATGCGAGAATATCAAGGCCCTGCCGCACATCCCGCACCGGCAGGACGAGCCGTTCGCGGAGGATGAGATCGCCGCGCTCCGCGAGCGCGTCCTCGACAAGCTCGAGCGGATGGGCCTCGAGGACCTTCGGCAGCACATCGTGGTGGACGACATGTGGACGCCAGCCGACATCGAGAGCCGGTACTACTCGAACCGCGGGGCGATCTACGGCGTGGTCGCCGACCGCAAGAAGAACCGCGGGTTCAAGGCGCCGAAGCAGAGCCCCCGGTACGCGAACCTGTATTTCGTCGGGGGGAGCGTCAACCCCGGCGGCGGGATGCCCATGGCCGTTCTCTCCGGGCAACAGGTGCGCGACCGGATCGTGGCCGAATCACGAGCGAGCTGACCGGGAGGCAAGTCGAATGGCAAAGGCACGCATCGGCGTCATCGGGGCCGGCCCCGGCGGGCTGACGAGCGCGATGATCCTCGCCCACCGCGGGTTCGACGTGACCGTGTTCGAGCGGAAGGACCGGGCCGGCGGCCGGAACGCGCCGCTCGTCCTGGGCGATTACACGTTCGACACCGGCCCGACGTTCCTGATGATGAAGTTCATCCTCGATCAGATCTTCGCCGAGGCCGGCCGGCAGCCCGAGGACTCCCTCGATTTCATCTCGCTCGACCCGCTCTACCGGCTCAAGATCGGCGGCGTCGAACTGTTCCCCTCGCCCGACGTCGAGAAGACGAAGGCCCAGGTTCGCGAGCACTTCCCGGGGGACGCGGACGGGGTCGACCGGTTCATGAAGGCCGAGGGCACGCGGTTCGAGCGGCTCTTGCCCTGTCTCCAGAAGGCCTACCCCTCGTTCTTCGCCTACCTGAGCCCGGTGTTCATCAAGGCGCTGCCTTGGATGTCGCTCGGGCGCACCGTCTTCCAGAATCTCGGCCGATACTTCGAGGAGGACGACCTGAAACTGTGCTTCGCGTTCCAGTCCAAGTACCTCGGCATGTCGCCGTGGGAGTGCCCCGCCTTCTTCACCATGTTGTCGTACATCGAACACGCGTTCGGCATCCACCACGTTCGGGGCGGGCTCAACCGGATCTCGGCGGCGATGGCGCAGGCCCTGGAAGAGGAGGGCGGTGCGCTCCGGCTGAACACGGCGGTCGATCGGCTCCTGCTCGACGGCCGCCGG
>JAWODX010000569.1:0-13485 GCA_046483085.1 Planctomycetota bacterium | reverse complement strand
CTTCGCCCGTGCCTTACGCCGATCCGCTTGCGGCACTGTAGCGTTGTAGTGCTAAGCTCTGTCTGACAACTCATTCGCCGGAGGCCTGCCACTATCTGGCAGGCAAGAATGCCTGCCCCACCGGCCAGAGTCCGCCGCATCGGTGGGGCAGACATTCCTGTCTGCCACGATACAGGTGAAGAGTTCCGTATTGCGTTCTTCGCCCGTGCCTTACGCCGATCCGCTTGCGGCACTGTAGCGCTGTAGTGCTAACCGGTGAGGCCTACAGGGTCAGGGCGTATTGGACGATCACGCCGGCGAACACGACGGCGACCATCGACATCAGCTTGATGAGGATGTTGAGCGACGGGCCGGACGTGTCCTTGAACGGATCGCCGACAGTGTCGCCGACCACGGCCGCCTTGTGCGCGTCCGAGCCCTTGCCGCCGAGCTCGCCCGTCTCGATCCACTTCTTCGCGTTGTCCCACGCGCCGCCCGCGTTCGCCATCATCACGGCCAGGACGAACCCCGCCGCCAGCGCCGTCGTCAGCATCCCGGTCAGGCCCGGCACGCCGAGCACCAGCCCGACGGCGACCGGAGCGACCAGGGCGAGCAGCGACGGGGCCATCATCGCCTTCTGCGCGCCCTTCGTGCTGATCTCGACGCACGCCTTGTAGTCCGGCTCGCCCTTGCCCTCGAGGATGCCCAGCTCGCGGAACTGGCGGCGGACCTCCTCGACCATGTCCGACGCCGCCCGGCCCACCGCCTTCATCGTCAGCGAGCAGAAGAGGAACGCGAGCATCGCGCCGAGGAACATGCCGGCCAGGACTTTCGGATTGACGAGCGTGATGTTGTAGATGCCGGCGAAGTCGGTGAGCGAGGCATTCCGGACATCCGGCATGAGCACGCTCCCGCTCTTCGTGTGCACGATCTGGGCGACGTGTTCGTTCTCCGGGTGCACCCGACCGCCGTAGTCGGCCGAGATCCGCACCGGGCCCTCGGACTCGACGATGTGGCGTTGCAGGCCCTCCTGGACGCCGACCATCAACGCGGCGATCAGGGCCAGCGCGGTCAGCGCGGCGGACCCGATCGCGAAGCCCTTGCCGACGGCCGCGGTGGTGTTGCCGAGCGAGTCGAGTGCGTCCGTCCGCTCGCGGACCTCGGGCGGGAGCCCGGACATCTCGGCGTTCCCGCCGGCGTTGTCGGCGATCGGGCCGTACGCATCGGTCGAGAGCATGATGCCGAGCGTCGAGAGCATGCCGACGGCGGCGATGCCCACGCCGTACAGGCCGAGGGCCGGGTTCTGGAACCCGCCGGCGAACCCGAAGCTCGCGATGATCCCGACGACGACCGCGATGACCGGGAGCCACGTCGACAGCATGCCCAAGGCCAGCCCGCCGATGATCACCGTGCCGGCGCCGGTGTTCGCCTCGCGGGCCAGGTCCTGCGTCGGGCGGAAGTTCGCCGACGTGTAGTACTCGGTCGACTTGCCGATGATCACCCCGGCCACCAGCCCGGTGACGACGGCGAGCCAGATGCCCCAGGGGTTGAAGCCATCGGGCAGGTCGATCGCCCGGAAGAGCAGCCAGGTGAGCAGGGCCGAGCCGGCGGCGAAGAGGAACGCGCTGACCATCTCGCCGCGGGTCAGCGCGTGGAGCAGCGCCTTCTGCGTCGCGTCCTCCCGCGTGCGGACCAGGTAGATGCCGATCACGGACGCGATGCAGCCGATCCCCGCCAGGGCCATCGGGAAGATGAGGAGCGGCAGCCGGAGGCACGCGCCGAGCGTGATGGCCGCGGCCACGCCGAGCACCCCGGACGCCAGGATCGAGTTGGCGTATGACTCGAACAGGTCGGCGCCCATCCCGGCGACGTCGCCCACGTTGTCGCCCACGTTGTCGGCGATGGTCGCCGGGTTGCGCGGGTCGTCTTCGGGGATGCCGGCCTCGACTTTGCCGACGAGGTCGGCGCCGACGTCGGCGGCCTTGGTGAAGATCCCGCCGCCCACGCGGGCGAACAGCGCCTGGGTGCTCGCGCCCATCCCCGACGAGAGGAGGGCGACGGTCATCGCGCTGAGGGTCATCGTGCCCGACTTGACCCCAAGCAGGTACATGAGGAGGAACCAGACACAGATGTTGAGCAGGGCGAACCCGACGACGATCAGTCCCATGACCGAGCCGGCGCGGAACGACACCTGCAGGGCGCCGTTCAGGCTGGTCCGGGCGGCGTTCGTCGTCCGCGCGCTGGCATTGGTCGCCGTGCGCATGCCCAGGAACCCGCACAGGCCGGAGAAGAACGCGCCGGCCAGGAACGCGAACGGCATCCACGGGTTCTGCGTCCCCTGGACGAACGCCATGAGCAGGAAGATGACGAACAGGACGATGACGACGTATGCGACGATCTTGTACTGCTGGCGCAGATAGGCGTTCGCCCCGGCCCGGACGTGCCCGGCGATGTTCGCCATCTGCTCCGTGCCTTCATCGTACTTGACGATCTGCCTGGAGAAGACGAACGCGAAGGCGAGGGCGAGGAGCGCGCCGACCGGTGCGAGGATCCAGAGGATCCAGGTCAGACTCGGGGTGGCGGACGCCGCGGGCTCCGCCGCAGCGGCCTCTCCTGCCAGGGCGGCCGGGGCGGCCGCGCACAAACCCACACAGATCAACAAAAAGAGCATCGACTTCGGAACCCTCATGGAGCACGCTCCTCCTTCGAAAAGGACTCACCTCGGAACCGTCTTCACGGAAAACAGGCCCCGCGCCGGGTCCGCCCGGCCGGGCGAGTCATCTCACCTTCTGACCGATTGCGTCTCGCTTCTGCGAGTAGCCCTCGTTGCCGGGATCGTATTCGTACAGCGCCTGCCAGGCCCGGCGCGCGTATGCCAGGAAGACGTTCGAGTCCGACGGGAACAGGCCGGCGTGTGCCGCCGCCTGCTGTTCGAGCAGCGCGGCCACCTCGGCCAGATGCCGCTCTGCAAGCGCCGCCTCTTCCTTGAACGACGATTCATTCCGCAGGAGGGCCGTCCAATGCGAGACCGTGTTGTCGATCAGCGCTTCGCTCCCGGCGGCGGCCATGAGCGCCTGGCGGACGGCTGCCCGGCTGCGTTCCTGCCCGGGTCGGAGCCGGCCCTGCAGAGCGCGAACGATCATCGCGCTCGCCTCGGCAACATGCTGCTCGAAAATCAGGGCTCGCACGGCGACGACCCGGCGGAGGGGCCGGCTGTCCACGAGCCCGGTGTCGACGAGGGTCAGGCAGTGCGAACCGAGCCAGTTCAGGTTGGCGCCGAGTTCCCGTGCGTCGGTGCGGGGCTGCCGCTCGGCCGCCGCGGCGGAGATCGTCTTGTCGAGCGCCCTGGCACACGCGATCATCTGCTCGGGGATCAGCGGGTCGCCGGTCGTCGCGGTCTCCCACAGCGAAACGACCGCGGGCGCCTGTCGGTTCAGCATCTCGGTCACCAGCCCGTGGAAGCGGAGGACCGCGGCCGCCGCCCGTTCGGCCTGTCGCTTCTCCCGGGCCGCCACGTCCGCCTTGCTGTCGCCCGGGCGCCGAAGGACCGGGTTGGAGAGGATGCGGACCCAGATGGACGCGGACCTTCTCACCAGGTCCGCGTTCGCCAGATAGTCGGCGCGCGATATCCGGTTGAGGGTGCGGTCGAGCGAGGCGACGGCCTCTTCCAGCCTGGCGGCCGCGCGAGCGGACCGCCGTTTCGGACCGGCGGCGGCGTACCGCAGGCTGAGGATCCGGCGCGTGAGCCGTTCGATCTCCGCACGCGCCGCTTCCTTCTCTTCGGGCGTTCCCAGGTCGTCGACCTGCCGGGCGAGCTGGTCTCGGACCTGGGCCAGCGCGTCGATCGAATCGTCGAGGTTGCGGCCGGCCTCTTCCGAGAGCGGGTCGTCCTCGAGGAGCTTCGCCCAGGCGTTCGTGACGGACAGGAGCCGCGCTTTCGCCTGCTGAAGTCGTTCGTCTTCGAGGGCGTCCCGGGCGGCGATCATGGCCCGGTGCAGCCGCATGAGCTCCCTCAGTTCCGCGATCTGCTTGTCGGCCTGTTCGCGGTATCGGGGGAACTTCTCGGCGATGGCCTGATGCGCGTCGATCGCCTTCTGCCGGTAGCGGAGCATGGCGCGGAGGTCCCGTTTTCCGTTCTCGCCCGGCTGTTCCAGCTCGCGGGCCATGCCGGCGTACGCATACGCCCACATGGAGAGGTGGTGGGGGTTGGCGTGCCCGGCGTCGGGCCGGGTGGCCTCTTCGAAGGCCTGGCGGAATATCTCGGCCGCGACCAGGTACGGGTGTTCGCCTTCTTTTTCCGTGACCTTCTCTCGGAAGTAGTCGGTCCGCTGCCCGCCGACGCTGGCGCAGCGGTGCATGTAGACCGACCCGAGCTTGTGGTAGAGACGCCAGACGTCGGGGTGGTTCCGGTTCCGCTCGATCCCCTCCTCGGCCAGCTTGATGGCGTCCTCGATCCAGCCCCAGCCCTCGACGACGCTCGGCGCGTCGTGCTGGATGTTGTAGGCCATGTTCCAGATCTGGAAGTCGTAGGCCTCGATGTCCGTCGGCTGGAAGCGGAGGATCGCGCGGATCACGCCGTAGAGCTCGATGTGCTCGCGGCGTTCCTTGAGGCGGGTGGCCCGGACCCAGAGGTAGTCGACGGGGATCGTGCGCAGGCTGCCGAGCATGACGGTGAATCCCAGCTCGAGCAGCCGGTCGACCGGTTTGACGTGGGCCGGGGTCAGGACGCCCTGGCGGACCCGGTCGAGCCGCGCCTGCAGCACGGCCAGCAGGCCGTAGCAGACCGCGATGAAGCACAACAGGCCCACCAGCCGCTTGTGCCGGACGAACCAGTTCATTCGAACTCCCTCGCCGAGAAGAACAGGTAACCGATGCAGAAGCAGACCGCGCCGTAGCCGATGGCGAACAGCGCCGCGTTCACGACCGCCGACCAGGGGACGGCCCAGGACCGGTTCACGAACTCGGTCGGGCTGAACCGGTGGAACCCGGGGGCGATCCAGACGAGGAACCGCTGGTAGAGGTACTCGATCCACCGCCAGGCCTGCTCGGTCGGGGTGAGCTTCTGGAGTACGGCTGCGGTGGGGGCGGGGATCTCGCCGGCCAGCTCGGTGAGCAGCAGGTCCTTGATCCCGCCGGCCAGGGCGATCACCACGGTCAGCAGGATGGCCACCGGGGCGGAGAGCACGGTCGACGCGGCGACGGCGATGACGGCGAAGATGCACAGCTCGAAGAAGATCATGGCGACGGACCGGGCGGCGCTCGCCCAGAAGCTGCCCGGCTCGAGGATCAGGTAGACGGGCGGCTCGTTGACGAAGAACCCGATGTCGGCGTTCGACGGGATGTCGGTGAGGCGGAACTCGACCCCCTGGTCGGGGTCCACCAGGTCACGGGGGAACCGCACGTACGAGATGGTCTTCTGTCGGAGCCGCAGCCGGCGCTCGACCTGTTCGCCGGTGGCGGGGTTCCGGACCACGGCGGTGACGGGCGCGTAGTCGAGCAGGTCATAGCCGCTGCGCGCCTGGACGAGGAAACGGGCGCGGAGGGTCTGTCGGCCCTGCGGCAGCCGGGCGGCGTCCACCGCGCCGAGGCGCCACTGCGGCTGCTTCCGCTCGCTGAAGAAGATGCGGCCGCCGGCCGGGTAGTCGGGGGTCACGTCCACGACCTCGGCCGCGAGGGCGCCGGCCTCGACGAGTTCGCGCGGGAGGGCCAGCACGCCGTGGTAGTAGTCGTAGGGGGGCCACGCCTCCGGGTCGCGCCGGGTGTCCTTTTCGGAGAAGACGAAGTCGACCTCTTTGCGGAGGAGCGAATCGCGCGGCCCGGTTCGTTGTCGCGGGTCGTAGAACTCGAACACGACATGAGGCGGCTCGTGTCTCGCACGGTCCACATCGCGGACCGGCTCGTGGCGGAGGTGGCCGATGATCATGCGGACCTTGATGCTCTCGTCGCCGGGGAGGGCCCGGAGGTCGGGCGGCGAATAGACCCAGGTCTCGCCTTCGGCGAGGGTTCCGATCCACAGTTTCAGTTCGCCGGCCTCGACCCGCGTCTCGCCCCGGCAGCGGGCGGAGAGTTCGGTCGGCCCGGCGACTCGCTGGGGCTGGAGCGTGCGTTCGCGGAGCCGGACCGCGTCCGCGTCGATGGTGCCGACGATCTCGGTGTGTCGGCCTGCGATCCGGGCGCGGTAGCCGCGCTCCGTCCTCCCGATGGCCTCGAGTACCTGCCCCTGGCGGAGGCGGCGGCGTTCGTCCTCGATGGTGGGGTCGTCGGTCTGGAGCTCGGCGGCGGGTGCGATGACTTCGAGGGTATACGAGCCGCCCTCGAAGGTCTTCTGGAGGTTCGCGATGTGGGTCACGGCATAGGTGACGGCCCCGCCGAAGCAGAGATAGATGAAGAGGAGTGCGAAGAGGCCGACCGTCTTGCCCAGGACGATCTCGAGCCGGCTCAGCGGCTTGGTCGCGAGCGAGTAGATGCGCTTGGACGCGATGTCTCGGTGGAGCGTGGCCCCGCCGACGAACGCCGCGATGATCAGGCCGAAGAACGTCAGGGCGCCGTAGCAGAGGCGCTGGACGACGATGACCCGTTCGGCGTCCGACTTCTGCGGCCAGAGGAGGGAGCCGAGCGCGAACAGGGTGGTCAGGGCGACGGCGCCGACGAGCACGCGGCTGCGGACGGCCTCGCGGGCGGTCAGCCGGGCGAGGGCGGCGACGCGCCGGCAGCCGCCGGCGGTCAGCAGCCGGGCCAGGGACCGGCCGAGCTCGAGTCGCCCGGCAGGGCGGTCAGATTCAGCGTTCGGCGACATGTTCCTCCCGGCGGTCTTCCGCTCGCTCGCGATCGCGCTCCGACTCGATGATCCGCAGGAACAGCGAACTCAGCGTGTCGTACGGATGGATCAGCTCGGGGCGGCCGTGCCCCATGTCGGCCAGGAGCGCGGTCAGTTTCTCCTGTTCGCTCTCGGTCAGGTCGTCGACGGTCAGTTGCGTCCGGTTCTTCATCATGAGGAGCTCGTCGAGCGAGCCCTGCTGGACGAGTCGGCCGTTGTGGAGTATGGCGATGCGGTCGCACACGTCCTGGACGTCGGGGAGCAGGTGGGTGCAGAGCATCACCGTCTTGCCGAGCCCCTTGAGGCGGGTGATGAGCTTCTTGACCTCCAGCCGGCCGATCGGGTCGAGCCCGGAGGTCGGCTCGTCGAGGAAGATCAGCTCGGGGTCGTTGATGAGGGCCTGTGCCAGGCCGATGCGGCGGGACATGCCCTTCGAGTAGCCGCGGAGCGCCCGCCTGCGGGCGTCCTGCAGGCCGACGAGCTCGATGAGTTCGTCGATCCGGCGCGTGCGCACGGCGCGGTCGAGGCCGAAGATGCGGCCGTAGAAATCGAGGGTCTCTTCGGCGTTGAGGAACCGGTAGAGATAGGATTCTTCGGGGAGGAACCCGATGCGTGCCTTGACCGCGATGTCGCCGGCCGGTTTGCCGAGCACGGTGGCCGAGCCGCTGGTGGGGAAGATCAGGCCGAGCAGGAGCTTGGTGGTCGTCGTCTTGCCCGAGCCGTTGGGCCCGAGCAGGCCGAACACCTCGCCGCGCCCGACGGTCAGGTCGAGCTCGTCGACAGCCAGCACGTCCGGGCGCATGAATCCCGAGTAGACCTTGGTGAGTTGATGGGTCTCGATGACCGGGGCGCTGTCTTTGGCCATGCGTCCTCCTGTCAAAACGCTCCGCGAACGAGTTCGACCTGCCAGTCGTCGTCCGGCCGGGCCCCGGCCAGGACGGAGACGACGTCGAACCGGCAGAGGCGGTCCTGCAGTCCGTTCCGCGCCAGGTAGGCCGATGCAGCCGCGCGGATGCGGGCCTGTTTTCGGCGATTGACCGTTGCCTGGGGCGACGCGAATCCGTCGCGGCGGCGGGACCGGACTTCGACGAAGCAGACCGTGTCGCCGTCGACGGCTATGATATCAATCTCGCCGCGGGGTGTCGAGAAGTTCCTCGCCAGCGGCCGATAGCCGGAGGATTTGAGGAACCGGAGGGCGGCCCTCTCGGCGGCGTTGCCCAGGGCTTTGCGTGAACGAGGCATGCGGACCTGCTACTCTTTCGGCCTCCCCCGGGTGGACCGCTTCTCTTTCACCTGCGTGGCCTTCCCCACGCGGTCGCGCAGGAAGTGGAGCTTGGCCCGGCGGACGTTGCCCCGGCGCAGCACTTTCACGTCGGCCACCGCCGGCGAGTGGACCGGAAACGTCCGTTCCACCCCTTCGCCGGCCACGATCCGCCGCACCGTGAACCGCTCGTTCGACTTGCTGCCCTTCCGCCCGATCACGATGCCCTCGAAGACGTGGATCCGCTCGCGGCCGCCCTCGGCGATGCGGACGTGCACGGCGACCGTGTCTCCGACCGCGAACTCCGGGACGTCGTCTTTCATCTGTTCGTTCTGGTACTCTCGGATCAGGTCCATTGTGTCAGTCCTTTTCGCTGGTCAGGGATGCCTTTTCGGGCAGGATGTCGGGCCGCCGCTCGCGGGTCCGGCTCAGGCTGCGCTCGCGCCGCCACTGCTCGATGGCGGCGTGGTTGCCGCTGAGCAGGACGTCGGGGACGCGCAGGCCGCGGAACTCGGCCGGCCGGGTGTACTGCGGACAGTCCAGCCGGTCCTCGGAGAACGAGTCGCGCTTGGCCGAGTCTTCGTGGCCGAGCACGCCGGGAAGGAGCCTCGCCACCGCGTCGATGACCACGAGCGCCGGCAACTCGCCGCCGGTCAGCACATAGTCGCCGATGGACAGCTCCTCGGGCTCGAGCCCGATCCGGATGCGCTCGTCGAAGCCCTCGTACCGCCCGCAGATGAGCAGCAGGCGGCTCTCGCCCGCCAGCTCGCGGGCGCACGCCTGGTCGAAGTGGCGGCCCTGCGGAGTCAGCATGATCGTGCGCGGGGCGGGGTCGGCCGCCGCCGAGATGCCTTCGACCGCGTCGAACACGGGGCCGGGCATCATGACCATCCCCGGGCCGCCGCCATAAGGCCGATCGTCCACGCTCTTGTGCTTGTCGGTCGTGTAATCGCGCAGATCGTGGACGTGGACCTCGAGCGCCTCCCTCCGGCGGGCGATGGCGAGCATGCCCTCCGAGAGGTAGGGCCCGAACAGGTCCGGGAAAATGCTGACCACGTCGACGCGAAGCATCGATCCTCCTGCGGGGACAGCGAATCTCGGTCAGACGTGAATGCCGTTCTTCTTCAGAATGTTCGCCACGGTCTGCGTGGGCTTGGCGCCGTGATCGAGCCAGTGGAGGACGCGGGCGCGCTTGAGCGTCACCTTCTCGCCTTCGTCCTCCGCCAGCGGATTATACGTGCCCAGGGTTTCGAGACTCCTGCCGTCGCGGGGGGACCGGGCGTCGAAGACGCCGATCCGATAGAACGGCCGATTCTTCTGCCCCATCCGTTTCAGTCTGATGCGTGTGGCCAATGCGTATCCTCCTTACTAACCGACGGGGAGCCCGGGGAAGAAGCCGCCCCCCTTTCCTTTCGCTCCCTGTTTCATCATCTTCTTCATCTGTTTGAAGTCCTTCAGCAGAGCGTTGACTTCCTGCACGCTCGTGCCACTCCCCGATGATATCCGAAGGCGCCGCCTCCCGTCAATGACCTCCGGATGCAGCCGCTCCTCGATGGTCATCGACTGGATGATCGCCTCGACGCGCGCGAACTCCGACTCGTCGATCTCCTGGTCCCCGACCACGTTCCCCAGCCCGGGGATCTTGGCGAGCAGGTCCGACAGCGGCCCCATCCGCTTGAGCTGCTGAAATTGCTGCAGCATGTCGTCGAGGGTGAAGGTCGCCTTCTGGAGCTTCTTCTGGAACTCGACGGCCTTCTCCTTGTCGACCGTCTCCTGGGCCTTCTCGACCAGCGAGACCACGTCGCCCATGCCCAGGATGCGCCCGGCCATCCGGTCGGGATGGAACTCCTCGAGGCTGTCGACCCTTTCGCCGACGCCGACGAACTTGATCGGCCGGCCGGTGACGGCGCGGATCGACAGGGCGGCGCCGCCCCGGGCGTCGCCGTCCAGCATGGTCAGGATCACCCCGTCGATCCCGAGCTGCCGGTTGAACTCGTCCGCGCTCTGGATGGCGTCCTGCCCGGTCATCGCGTTCGCCACGAGCAGGCGCTGATCGGGCTGCGTCTTGTCGGTGATCCTGCCCAGCTCCTTCATCAGGGCCTCGTCGATGTGGAGCCGGCCTGCGGTGTCGAGAATAACGAGGTCGCAGCCCTCCTTGCCGGCCATCTTGACCGCCATCTTGCAGATGCGCGGCGGGGTGAAGTCCTCGGTGAAGACGGGGACCTCGATCTGCTCGCCGAGCAGTTGGAGCTGCTTGACGCCGGCCGGCCGCTGGACGTCCGCCGCCACCAGCATCGGCGTCCGGCCCTTCCGCTGGGCCAGCCGGGCGAGTTTCGCCGCCGTCGTCGTCTTGCCGCTCCCCTGCAGACCGAGCAGCATGACCACGCCGGGCCGGCTGTCCTTGGCGGGCGGGAGCGACGGGTCCGCCTCGCCCATCAGGTTGACCAGCTCGTCGTGGACGATCTTGACGATCTGCTGAGTCGGCTGGATGCTCTGGATGATGTCCTGGCCCACCGCCTTCTCGGTGCAGGCCTTGACGAACCGGCGGGCCACCTTGTAACTGACGTCCGCCTCGAGGAGCGCCATGCGGATCTCCCGCATGCCGTCCTTGATGTTCTTCTCCGTCAGCGTCCCCTGCCGGCGGAACCCGCGGAAAACGCCCTCCAACGCGTTGCTGATCGTTTCAAACATGGTCGCCTCTCAGGGGTAGTCCTCCTGGACGCGTTCGATCTGAGCTCCGAGCTTGTTCAATCGCTGCTCGATGCGGTCGTAGCCCCGGTCGATGTGGTAGACGCGGTGGACGATCGTGTAGCCGTCGGCCGCCATCGCGGCGAGCACGAGCGCCGCGCTGGCGCGCAGGTCCGACGCCATCACCGGGGCCGGGGTCAACCGGGGCTGGCCGACAATGATCGCGCTTGAACCGGCCTTCCGGATCTGCGCGCCCATCCGGTTCAGCTCCGCCACGTGCATGAAGCGGTCCGGGAACACCTTGTCAGTCACCACGCTGATCCCGTCCGCCGTGGCCAGGAGCGCCGTGATCTGGGCCTGGAGGTCGGTGGGCAGGCCGGGGTAGGGGAGGGCGACGACCTCGGCCGCCCGGAAGTGGTTCACCGCCCGCACGCGGCACTCGTCCCCGTCCGTGTCGACGGTGACCCCGATGCGCCGAAGCGTGTCGATCACGGCCGAGAGGTGATCGACGCGCACGCCGCGGATCGTCACGTCGCCCCGGGTCAGCGCCGCCGCGGTCATGAACGTCCCCGCCTCGATGCGGTCGGGGATCACCCGGTGCTCGGCCCCGTGCAGCGACGGGACGCCGTCGATCACGATGCGATGGCTCCCGGCGCCTTCGATCCGGGCGCCCATCTGGGCCAGGAACTCGGCGAGGTCGACGATCTCCGGCTCGCAGGCCGCGCATTCGATCACCGTCCGCCCCCGGGCCAGGCACGCCGCCATCATGACGTTGCACGTGCCGAGCGCCGTCGACCCCTGCGCGCCCCCCAGGTAGATCTCGGTGCCGGTCAGCTCGGGCGCCGACGCATGGATGTAGCCGCCGTCGAGCTCGATTTCCGCCCCGAGCCCGCCCAGCCCCTTCAGATGCAAGTCGATCGGGCGGACCCCGATCACGCAGCCGCCGGGCTGCGACACCCGCGCCCGCCCGCGCCGGGCCAGCAGCGGCCCGAGCAGGCAGACGCTCGCCCGCATCTGCCGGACCAGCTCGTACGGCGCGGTCACCTTGCCGTCGTCCTCGGGCGTGATCTCGATGGTGCCGTCGGCCGTCCGGTCGACCTGCACCCCGAGCTGGCCGAGCAGGGCCGACATGGTGCGGATGTCGCGAAGGTCGGGGATTCCTGTCAGCCGGCTGGTGCCCGTTCCCATGAGCGCGGCGGCCATGAGGGGCAGGGCGGCGTTCTTGGCGCCGTTCACGGCGACCTCGCCCGCCAGCCGATGCCCGCCCTGGATGTCGAATCGATCCATGCCTTACGCCTTCATTCTTTCCTTCTGGCCAGCAGGACGCGGTCGGCGCCCCGCAGGTCCCGCTCGATGCGAACCGCGTCGAGGGCATCGATGTCTTCCGCCGCGGCCCGAATGCGGTCGGCGGTGAACTCGTTCAGCTCGAGGGCGAGCAGCCCGCCCGGCTTCAGAAACGCCGGCGCCGCGGCGAGCAGGCGCGTCGTGTGCTCGGTCCCGTCCGCTCCCGAGAACAGGGCGACGGCCGGCTCGTGTTCGGTCACCTCGGGCGCCAGGCGCTCGCGTTCCGAGCCCCCCACGTAGGGCGGATTCGACACGACCGCATCGAGCGCCGTCTCCAGCCCTCGCTCGGCCAGCGGCTCGACGAGATCACCGGCGAGGAGCTCCACCCGGTCGGCCACCTGGTGCTTCTCGACGTTCCGCCGCGCGACCGCGAGCGCCGGCTCCGAGATGTCCGTCGCGTAGACGGTCGCCTCGGGGCGGGCGAGGGCGATGGTCACCGCGATCACCCCGCTGCCGGTGCCGATGTCGGCCAGCGTGAGCGGCCCTTGCGCGAGCTCGGCCAACGTGAGCTTGACGAGGGTTTCGGTCTCCGGCCGCGGGACCATGACGTCCGGGGTGAGCTCGAACTCCCGGGAGAAGAACTCGCAGCGGCCCAGGATGTGCGCAACCGGGCGCCGCTCGCCCCGCCGGCGGACCATGTCGCGGAACTCGGACAGCCGGGGCTCGGCCACCTCCTCGTCGAACCGCACGTAGAGCTCGATGCGCTCGCACCCGAGCACGTCGGCCAGGAGGAGCTCGGCGTCGAGCCGCGCCGTGTCAACGATGCCCTTCTTTTCAAAGAACGCCTTTGTGGCGTTGATCAGGTCGAGGACCTTCCAGCCCTTCGTCATTCTTCCGTCGTCTCGCTCAATGCGGCGAGCCGGGCCTCCTTGTCTTTCTCCAGCAGATCGGCGAGCAGCTTGTCCAGGTCCCCCGCGATGATCGGTTCGAGCGAATAGCTCTCGCCGAGCCGGTGATCGGTGACCCGGTCCTGGGGGAAGTTGTACGTGCGGATTCGCTCGCTCCGGTCGCCGGAGCCGATCTGCGACTTCCGCTGGGCGTCGCGGGCTTGTTTCCGCGCCTGCAGTTCCTGCTCGTACAGGCGGCTCCGTAGCACACGCATCGCCTTCGCCAGGTTCTTGTGCTGGCTCTTCTCGTCCTGGCAGGAGACGACGAGCCCGGTCGGCTCGTGGGCATTTCTCGAGCAAGTTGGCCAGCTCAAGGATCGACGAGATCAAAAAGCGGCGATGCAAGCATTGAAAAAGCTGATCGAAGTGGCGGCCACCGGCTTGCCCTTTACAATACATTGCAAAAAGACCCCTGTAACTCTGAAAAAGAAGCGGTGCTTCACATCTACAGGCAACTGCGAAACGCAGAACCGCCTGATGAAGCCACTGCCAGAGATGTCATCGATAAA